>JABIUG010000277.1 GCA_018700655.1 Rhodospirillaceae bacterium
ATGGCGGTGCGCACATCATCGGGCAGATCCACACGACGAATGAGCACCTGTTCAAGCTTGATGTAGGACGGATCATTGCCATGTCCGTCGCCGAAAAGACCAAGGCTGTCTTCGGAGGCCTTTTCGATGGCTTCCTGAAGCAGGTCACGCCCCTGTGAATAGAAGGCTTCTGCTGAAACACTGGCGACGGTGTTGCGAATCTGTGAGCTGATCTGGGGAATGATCAGTGTTTGCAGATAGTCGGGCCCAACATCCTGGTGCAGAAAACCAATGGTGCTGGGCTCAACCCGAAATTGTACCGCCACCTCAACCGTGATGACGAGGCCATCACTGACCAGAGCCAAAACGTCAAACGGTACGGATTGCAGTCGCAAGTCATAAAGCGTCACCTCATCCCAGGGTGGGATCATCTTGGTGCCTTCATGAAAATGCCAGTTGGTCACTGTACCTTCGAAGAACCGCCACCACATTACCCCACCATGGCCAGCCGGAACCGTGACGAACATCTGGCGCGACAGGAAAATGAACATGAAGGTGAACAGCAGAACGCCCATCAGCAACGAGGTGTGATGACGCCGATAGGTGGCGTTGATCCGGGCCTTGAACCTCTGGTAGAGGCTGGGTTTCGGCTGTTCAGCCATCGGTGTCCTCGTCTTTCGAGATGCGGCCTTCTTCCATCACGGCTCTGCGGTCGCCGTGGCCAAAGTAGCGGTCGTCGTGGGTGACGACAACCAAGGTGCGTCCCTCGGCCTTCAGGCGAGGCAGAAACTCCTCATAGAAGCGGCGGCGAAACTGCGGGTCCTGATCGGCCGCCAGTTCGTCGAACACACAGATCGGGCGATCTTCCAGCATGGCGACCACCAGGGCCAACCGCTTGCGCTGGCCGGTCGAGAGCTGAAGGGTATCAAAGGACCCATCATCAAAACGGACCTTTTGATCCAGGCCGACGTCCACGAGCATCCGGTCAACGCGTTCAGGATCAATGGCTGCCAGACCATAAAGGCGACGGAACAGGTGAAAATCTGCAAAAACGGTGGAAAACAGGCTCTGATAGGCTTCGGTGTTGCCACCCACCACGGCACGCCCGTCCAGGGTCAGAGATCCCGAGGTTGGCGCGTAAAGCGCGGTCAGGATGCGCAGAAGGGTCGATTTCCCCGACCCGTTGCCGCCGGAGATGAACAGCGTCTCGCCCTTTGTCAGCGTGAGGTCGATGGGACCCAGACGGAAGCTGGACTGACCGCTGGCATCGACATGATCGAAGGTGACATTCTCCAGCCGAATCTCGTCAAACTCGGCACGCGTGAGACCTGAAGGTTCATCCCCGGCAAGCTCCTCAAGGCCGTCTTCCAGTTCGACCATGTCGTTGGCCGCCGCCGTCACCATGGCGACAGCCGCAGCCGAGCCGACGATTGCCGAGATTGGACCGATCAGGAACAGCGACACCGTCACGGTCTTGAGGAGTTCGCCCGAATAGTCTTCACCAAACGCAGGCAACAGGAAAACGATGGCGCCTGCGAGGAGATAGAAGGTCGCCTGGGCAACCACGATCAACTGGGCAAAGTGGTGGTTCGCAATGCCGCGCTGGAACTTGACGGTATCGGAAACGCCATCAAGAGCATTGCCGAGGTCATGGCTGCGCGGCGCGTGCAGGCGGACTTCCTTGAAACCGTCGATCAGGTCGGTGAGCTGCTCAAAAAGCTGGTTCTCTGCCTTCTCGGCCTGCGCCTGGGCCGCCATGGTGTCGGCCTGCTTGCGCCGATAGATCAGGACGGCCAGACCGATGACTGCGAATGTCAGATAGACCGCCCATTCCGACAAGGTGGCAAGATAGCCGATCGTGAAAACCACCAGAACGGCCGACTGGCCGGCCATGACCAGCTGCCCGGCGACCTGGACAACCACCTGGGGCTGGCGTGTTACCGCCGCATACAGGCGTGCACGGCCAAGGCCATCGATTCCGCGCAGGTCGCAGCGCCGGATCAGGCTGGCGATGCGCTGGCGGTAGGCCTGAACAATGGAGTCCGCAGCGTTCGTGGAAATCAGAAACAGATGCCGTTGGGTATAGGTAAACGCAATCAACGTGATGGCGAACAGGGAAAGGTACCAGAAGTTGGACTCAGCCCCCTCGCTGGCGTGTTCGGCAGCCGTGTTCAGAATTGCCAGAATTCCGGCATTCGACAGGCCTGCGACTGCGGCAAACAAGGCGAGTTTGCGCACCGGCGGTCTGGGGCCACGAGAGATATACCGGAACAGCGCCACGCCTATCCTCTTGGATGGTCAATAATTCAATCGTTGAAGACACCCTGATGCAGGGCTTTGTGATCCCGGCTGGAAAAGGCAATTGCCCTTCGCCTGACGTGACAGTGCCGGTCGGAAAGCCTCCGACCGGCGCATGTCATCACACACTTCGGGCAGATTTACACACTTCGGGCAGATTTCCGTTCAACCGCCAACAACAAGATCACCAATGCAACGACGGGTGTCAGGAAAAGCGAAATCAGGAAGAACCCGACGAATCCCACCGACCTGTGCCGACCCAGAAGGCCGACGACAAGGCAGATGATCAGATAGACAAGAATGTTCATGTCGGGAAGCTCCCTGCGCCTGCCGACCTACTTCTTGCCTTTGGACGATGCTGCTTCGAATTCGGACTTGAAATAGTCGCGCATCTTCTCGGCATTGAAATCGAGCAGCGTGCCGCCGGTTTCGAAATGCTGAATGAACACACGGCCCATGGCCCAGGTCACGGCAGCAGCAAAGCTGGGCATGACAAGAATGCCGGCGAGCTGACCGACCACCGGGATACCCTTGATAAACGATCCGATCGTGCCGGCAGCAAGCCCTTTGGGCAGGACCGCACCAATCAGGACGGCCACGGTATTCTTGACCTTGTGCTCGCTGAACGGGATGTCATAGAGGTGGCTCAGCTTGTTGATCATCATCACCTGCACGGTGACGATAGCCGCAAAATCCACCAGCGGCATGGGGATCAGCCCCGCGCCGGCACCCCAGGCGCTCATGCGCTTCACGATGGCACTGGCTTCATCGGCCCGACTGAGTTCGATAACGTCTGCGTCGACCTGCTCGACGGTTGCTTGTTCGGCCATGGTTTCGGTGCTCCCTTGTGTCGCGTTCCAGTTGTTGCCCTGGTCACAGCAAGCTGCCCTGCTGCATCACTAATCCCAAGTCCGGAAACACTAGGCTTGACCTAGGGGGGCGTCAACAGAACCTGAGAGGAACACCACGAATGCGTCGAAGATCACATAAGGCACAAGATCACCATTTCCTCATGATTATCTCCGGGTAGTCATCGAACATCCGTACCGAAGACCGTAACGTTGATGACCGGTTACAAGCAACTTGAACCGAGCGAAGCACAGGGCCGGCTACCGAGGTGCAATCTCGCCCACAAACCATGCGTTCGTAACCGGGGGCATAACGCCTGCGGGATTAATCCTGCGAATCGCCACCAAATCCCAAGGATTGGGCTTCGCCGGTGTGATGGTTACCACTCATTTCTGCATGAGGTCATGAAATCACCCCCACCTCTGCACCATCGCCTTGCCTTTGGGCCCATGACTGACCATCCTTATCTGCAGTAGCGTAGCGCATGACCGGAAGGGCGGGCAGCGGAAGCTTCGGGTGCGGCCCCTTCCATGCAATGGCCTGTCTGCATCTCCGATGAGGCGCAGGAAGCTTCGGCTGCGGTCCCCACGATGTACCGCCTTTGCATCTCTGACGAGGCGCAGGAAGCCAGCCACGCTTCGGGCACCTGGGTCAGCAGTTGCGTCTGTATCCACTGATAACGACCTGAGTCGCCTCCTCGCGTTCAGACCGTGTTGCACACAGCAGGCGGCGGACAAGACGAGGCGACCGAGTATATGTAGCGATCAGCGGCGGTATCGAAAGATGCCGCCGCTTTTCCTTGCCTGCACGTACCCTTCGTGATGACGGCTCTGGCCCTCAACCGTAACAATCGGTTACAAGGCTGACGCACGTGTGACACCGGCACGCACCATGTTCATGGTGATACACGAAGCATCGAGACCGGACCAGCGCATGCCGGCCGACGACACAGGGGCAACATGACCGCAGACAACAGCACATCCGTAACCTTTTCCGACGCCGAGATTCTGGACATCGCCAATCGCGCTGCAACAATGGACGAGCGCCAGGCGATTTCCGGTGAACCTGTCGACAGTGACACCATGCGCAAGCTCGCAGGCGAACGCATGGACTGGTGGCGGCGCTGTGCCGCCGGCGGAAACGCGACCTATTTCGCCCAACGTCTGATGGAAGAAGGCCTGACCGAAGCCGACGCCGCACGCATGACTGCGGGTGTTCCCGACTGGGGCGATGACCTGCCCGATTGGGCAAGCGGGCTGAACCAGGTCATGGCCCTGCTCTGTGCCGTCGATGACAATCCGCCGGGAAAATCTTCGAAGACACCGTTTTCGCCTGCCTTCACGGCGCTGGGCCGGTCTGTCATCACCGACGCCGGATACGACGACGATGCGCAATACAGCGACAGTGCACGCGATGATCTGGCGTCATCCGTCGTCATCCGAGTCGCCGAGATCGCCATTCCCAGCCTCTTCAACAACTTTGCCACTCTTCGCAAGCTGGTCGAGACCGGGAAGGTCGCACACGATGGTTCCGACATCTTCGAGGCTTACATCGGCGCACTGCGACAGGGCGGCTTCAAACGCCTGTTCCTGGAGCGGCCCGTTCTCGCGCGCCTGATTGCCCAGGAAGCCCAGCGCGCAACCGTGGAAATGCGCGAAGCCCGCGACCGGTTTCATGCCGATCGTGATGCGGTCATCAAGACCTACTTTACGGGCGATGATCCCGGTGCCGTCACGTCCGTACAGACCGGCCTTTCGGATCCTCATAACGGTGGTCGCCGGGTGATGATCTATGGTTTCGGGAATGGCGGAAAGGCTGTCTACAAGCCACGCCCGCTCGACATCGACGCAAAGTGGTCCGAATGCATCAACCTGATGGCTGAAAGGCAGGCACCGGTTGATCTGCAGTCACCGGTCCTGCTGGAGCGCGACCATTATGGCTGGGTGGAATTCGTCGAACATCTGCCGTGCAGGGACAAGGACGAGGTTCGGCAATTCTTCCGGCGCAGCGGCGCCATGCTCGCCCTGGTCCATCTGGTGCGCGGGCGCGACTATCACGCCGAGAATGTCATTGCTTCGGGCGCCCATCCCGTTGCCATCGATGTCGAGACCCTGTGCCACCCAGGTCCGCTGAAACGCCAGGCCAACCCCCTTCTTGCCCAGGTCGAACACAAGATCGACCAGAGCGTGATGGTCACGCACTACCTGACCATCCGTGCGGGACCCAAGGGTGCCATCGCCATGGGCGGTCTGGATCTGGCCAAGGAAGTCGACATCCAGTTCTGGCAGTTCGAGCATCCCAATACCGGCGAAATGACCCGGCGTTCCAAGCTCATAGAGGCACGGGAGAGCTTCAACCTGCCTGTCCTTGACGGTGAGATGATTGAGGCCTCCGACTACGCCGAGGAGGTCGCCAGCGGCTATGAGGAGACTCTGACTTTCCTGCTGACCCTGCCTGAAATGCAGCCTGGCGAAAGCTCCATCCCGCGCCTGTTCGAAGGCGTTCTGGTGCGCTGGCTGGTTGATGCAACAGCGACCTACATGAACCTGGTCAACGGATTGCGTCACCCTGACCTGCTGACCGATGGCGCCATGTGGAGTGCCGGAGCCGAGTCGATCGGTGGGCGGCGCATGGGTGAAGGCACGTACCATGCCGCCCTGGTCCGCGAAGAGCGCCGCGCCATGCTGAACCAGGATATTCCGCTGTTCCGTGTTGCGGCAGGGACAGACAGGGCCTTTGCCGCCGACAATTCACCGCTGAAAGACGTCAGTGTGCCTGCCGTGACACCTCTGGAGTTCTCTCTGGCCGGTGGCGATGCACAACGCTGGACCGCCGTGGAAGGCAGCGTCATCCGTGCCGCATTGGCGTTCGGTAAAATAGGTTATGGCAAGGTTGCTCCGGCGACGGAACAATTAACCCTCTCGCCCGAGGAGGCCCGCGAAGAAGCCCTGCGCCTTGCCAGGCTGGTCGGAGAACTGGCCATTACCGGGGATCACCAGGCCGCCTGGACCGGCATTGTTCTGAAAGACTCCGGTGACGCCATCGACGTCGGCGACATTCGTTATGACTTCTACAACGGAGCGGCCGGTATCGCAGTCTTTCTGGCTGCCGTTGCCAAGGTGTGCGGCGACGATGAATCACGTGACCTGGCGCTTGCCGCCATGCGGCGTCTGGCAAACCGTTATCGCCTGATCGGCATTGAGGCGTTCTATGATCAGATCGGTCTTGGTGGCTATACCGGACTGACCTCGATTGCCTATGGCTTCGACGTTGCCGGTGAACTGCTCGATGAACATGCCTATCGTGCGCTGGCCGTGGCCATTGCAGCCCAACTGCCCGACAGCGCCATCGAAAAGGACACCGGCCATGACGTGCTGGGTGGTCTGGCCGGTGCCATTTGTGTGCTGCTGCGCCTGCAGCGCATCTCGGGCGACCCACGCCTGCTCGAACGCGCCATCGCCTGCGGCGAGGCGCTGATGGCCAAGCAGGACGAAAAGGGTCTCTGGTCATTCATGGGTGGTGCGCCACTGACCGGGTTCTCGCACGGGGCCGCGGGCTACGCCTTTGCGTTTGGTCAGCTTGGCACCTTAACCGGGCGCAAGGACTTCACCGATATGGCCCAGACGTGCCTGGATTATGAGCGCAGCCAATTCAACAAGGATCATGCGAACTGGCCGGACCTTCGCGCGATGCCCGGCGAGGAGGTCAACCCACTGTCGTTCGCCTCGCAATGGTGCCATGGCAGTGCCGGTATCGGCTTGTCACGCGTGGCTCTGGGTGTCGGTCAGCAGTTTCCCGGCACCGCCCTGGAGCGCGACATCGCGCTCGACACCACCATCCGGAACATGCCCGGTCATGTGGACGATCTCTGCTGTGGTTCGTTCGGTCGTCTGATGGTGCTGGATTCAGCCGGTTCCAGGCTGCACAAGCCGGAACTCAACGCCACCGCGCGCCATTGGGCAAAGCATCTGATGAACCATGCCCATGAAACAGGCAGCTACCGCATGAACCTGGGCTCCCAGGAAATGAATCCCGGCCTGATGAAGGGCATTACGGGCATCGGCTATGCCCTGCTGCGCATTGCCGGCCACCACGAGCTTCCCGATATCACCGCACTGACCTGAACGAACCGATGTCAGGCATGTGCTGAGGGTGAATGCTCCGGCGGCGGCGTGACCAGAGGCCTGCGCGTTTTGGGCGTCAGCATGGTGTAGATCGCAGGCACGACGAACAACGAGACAAAGGTGCCAAGCAGCAGCCCCACAACAATGACGGCCCCGATCTGTTCGCGGCTGTTGGCGCCGGCACCTGAGGCATAAAGTAACGGCATGGCGCCCGCTGCGGCGGCAAACACCGTCATCAGAATCGGACGCAGACGCACCTCGCAGGCTGCAATCACCGCCGTGATCTTGTCTTCGCCGTTGTCGCGCCGCTGGTTGGCGAATTCAGCAATCAGAATGCCATGTTTTGCGATCAGGCCGATCAGGGTGATCAGGCCCACACCGCTATAGGCGTTGATCGATCCGTCCAGAAGTTTCAGTCCAAACGCTCCGGCGACCAGCGTCAGGGGTGCCACCGCCAGAATGATGATGGGGTCGCGGAAACTCTCGAACTGGGCGGCAAGGACAAGAAGAATGGTGAAGAATCCCGCAGCGACCACAAGACCGGTGGAGCCGCTGCTCTGTTCCTGCTGACGCGTCGGCCCCGAATAATCGAGCGAAAAGCCATTGGGCATGATGTCCTTTGCGATGGCTTCAAGTGCCGCGAGGGTCGCTGCAACAGAGCGCCCTCCTCTCGGCGCAGCACTCAACGTGGTGGATCGCTCCTGAGCAAAGCGGGTCAGGCTCTGGGCCGTGAGCGTATCGTGAACACTCGCAATGGCAGAAAGCGGCACCATCGTGCCCTGGAGATCGCGCAGATAGATGCGATCCAGATCGGCTTCCTGGCTGCGATCCGACATTTCGAGCTCAACAATCACCTCATAGAGTTGATCCTGCCAGGAGAATTTCGTGACATCGTCACCCCCAAGCATGATCGAAAGCGTGCGCGCCATCGTGCTGGCATCAATGCCCAGTTCACGCGCAATATCTCGGTCAATCTCGACCCTGATCTCGGGCGTCGCGAAACTGAGCGGTGAGGAAATCGCCGATACGACACCCGATTCCCGCGCCTTTGCCACAATCTGATCGGCAATATCGGCAAGATTCTCATAGGTCCCGGTCGACTTGACCACCAGTTCGATCGGATACCCTCCTCCCAATCCCAGCGGATCGGGATTGACGACTGCGCCGCGCACGCCGGGCAGCGCGGCAACCTGGGGCCAGAGCGACAAGGCAATTTCCTGTGCCGACCGGGTGCGCTCGTTCCAGGGTTTCAGCAACACAAAGCCCAAGCCGGAGTTTGTCGACCCTCCTCCGACCAGTACGATCGAATGCACGGCCTCGGGCACCGATGACAGGATGGCTGAAATCGCCTCGGCCTGAGGCTCCATGTATTCCAGGGTTGAGCCCTGCGGCCCCTGGAAGATTGTGATGAGGTATCCCTCGTCCTCAGCCGGTGCGAGCGTTGTTTCGATATTGTGAACAAACAACACAGCGACGGCACCCAGGATTACCGCAACCAGAATGGTGATCCATCGCGCCTTGATCACATGCCTCAGAAGCGTCGCATAGCGGCTGGCAATCTTCTCGAACGTGCCTTCAATCAGCTTTTTCAGGAAGGAGGGGTCTCCGGCTTTCAGGATGCGTGAGCACATCATTGGCGAAAGCGTGCGCGAGACCAGACCCGAAAACAGAACCGCTACCGAAAGCGTTACCGCAAACTGGACAAACAGGCGGCCCATGGTCCCCGGCAACAAGCCAACCGGCGCGTAGACCGCAACCAACGTCAGGGTCGTGGCAATGACCGCGAACCCGATTTCTCGACTGCCAATGAAGGCCGCATCAATGGCCGTGTGTCCCTGGTCGATGTGCCGCTGCACGTTTTCGACATCGACAATCGCATCGTCCACAACCAGCCCGACGGCCAGGACCAGCGCCAGCAGCGTGAAGGTGTTGAGGCTGAATCCCAGAACGTAGAGGACGCCGACGGTCGCAATGAGAGAGAGAGGAATGGTGACCAAGGTGATGATCGAGGCCCGCAGGGAGCCCAGAAACAGCATGATGACCACGATCACGAGAAACACGGCTTCAACGACGGTGTCAAACACCTCACTCATGGACGCTTCGATGTAGATGGTTTCATCAAAGACGATATCGAGTTTCACGGAGGTCGGCAGACTTTCCAGGATTGCCGGCAAGGCTGCCTTGATGGAAGAGGCAACTGTCAGCGGGTTTGCATCCGAACGGGCGACAACCCCCAGCGCGACAGCTGGTTTGTCATCAGCCAGGACCGACGTATCCTCCGCTTCTGCGCCGATCTCGACGCGAGCGACGTCACGCACCCTGACTAGGTAATCATCGTCATGGCGCACCATGATGTTTCCAAAGCCCGTAACGTCGTTCAGCGATGCATCGTCGGCGACATCCGTACTCTGAGTCGCTGAATAGAGCGCCCCCGCCGGAAGGATGACATTGGCACCAGCAACCGCTGCAGTAACATCATCAGCGGTAACTCCAAGGGTCGCCATGCGGAACGAATCCAGCCAGATGCGCAATGCGTAGTCACGCTCTCCCAGGACATCGATGCTCGAGACACCCGTGACAATCTGAAGTGCCGGCTCGATCTGACGCAGAGCCAGGTCCGTCAACTCAAGCTCGTTCAGGCTGTCGCTGGAAAGCGCAAGATAGAGAATTGGCGTGGCGGACGAGCTCGAAAGAATCACGGTTGGTGTATCCGTATTTTCGGGCAGCTGGCTCACGACATCGTTCACACCGGCTCTGACCTCGTTGGCAATCTGAGTCAGATCGACCCCTTCATCAAACTGCACTTCAATCGAGCTAACACCCTCGCTGCTGGTTGAGCTGATGACATCGATACTGCCAACAGCAGAAACCGCGCCTTCCAGGACCGTGGTAATCTGGGTTTCAACCTCCTGGGCGGATGCGCCCAACAGCGTGGTGGAAATCGAAAGGGTGGGTGGAGAAATATCCGGGAGATGCTGAATGGGCAGCTTCATCAGCCCATAGATCCCGAACCCGACAAGCAGCAGGTTCACGACGATCGCGAAGACCGGACGGCGAATAAAAAGATCGGTGACCCACACGGTACGTCAGGACCCGCTGGAATCCTTGACCGGACTGCCGTCGGCCAACTTGTCCATACCCATCGTCACCACGGTATCTGTGGCCGCCACACCCTTTGTGATCTCGATGAGGTCCCCCTGGATGACGCCCGTTTCGACAACCACACGCTTTGCCTTGCCGTCGACCACCGTGAACACATAGGTCCCGCCAAGGCTTTTGACGACTGCCGCACTGGGGATCATCACTGCATTTTCCCGGGTCGCGACAGCAAGCTCAATGCGCACAAAGAGTCCCGGCAGCAGCAGCAGGTCGGTGTTGTCGATACTCCCGCGCAACTGGATGCTGGCATTGCCGCTCGCTGCGCTGGGCAGAATGGCAAGGACCGTGCCGGTATAGGTCTTGCGCGGCACAGCCTCGAACGTGGCATCAAACGTCTGACCCTGTGCCAGGCTGGAAAGCAGGCGTTCGGAGATTGCAAAGTCGATCAGGAGTTCGCTGCGGTTTTCCAGATCCACCATCTCGGTACCGGTACTGATAAAGGTTCCGACAGCAACCTTGGGGATACCCAGTGAACCATCGAACGGAGCAACAATCTTGAATTGATCGAGTGTCGAGCGATTGGTGACGACGGCAACCTGCGCGGCGAGATAGGATTCTTCGGCCTGATCGAGTTGATCAGCCGTCACCAGGCGCTCGTCGGCCAGCGCGGCAATGGCATCGTAGTTTGCCTTTTCCAGAGCGAGTTTCTGCTCGGACGTGCGCAACTGCGCACGCGCAACCGTATCATCAAGCTCAAACAGGACATCACCCTTGACCACGGTGTCACCGGCAGCAAATCCGATCTCGGTCACGACTCCGTTGTTTTGTGCGACGACCGTCAGTTTGCGCGCGGCTTCAATGGTACCGAATGTCGTCAGCGTCTCCGTGACCGTCGCCGTGGAAGCAGCCGCAGTCTCGACAATGACAGGCGGCATCTGCTCAGCACCCGCGGCCGTTGGCGCAGCCGGAGCAAGTTGGGATTCATAAACGTACCACGCGCCAGCAGCACCAGCGGCAAGCACAACCACGGCGATGAGCCAACGGATCATCCGCGCCATCCTCTATAACTGGTCAACCCCACGATACGTCCTCTCCGAGACGTTTGTGCCAATCGGCAACGATCAGAACCTCTGGTACGAATCTATCCTGCATTTTGTGCAAGCGCCATGGTGTCCTGGGTTCATGCAATCGGCCGGGACGGCGGTCTCGATGCGTCAAACCCCTCAAAGGGGGCATGATCCAGAAACCGGTCCATCACATTGCCCATCAGACGCGCAATGTTGTTGTCATAACCGTTGATGGGCAGGGAACCAGCAAACGCGATGGAGCCCGTCGAGAAAACTGCTCCGCCCCCTTCGATCTCGAAGAACGTGATGTCTGCATGAACCTTGGGGTGGCCATCGGCCATGACGGGCTGGTTCGAGGTCAGCTCCTCCAGCACCACCAGCATGCCGTCACTATGGTCTTCTGATTGGGCAACAACAAGCGTGTGAAGCGGCGTACCCAATGCAAAATCTGCCCGGTCCAGTTCCAGTCCCGCGGCGCCGCCGCCGATCAGACCGAAGTCGCCGATGATCTGGTCCTCGATGCCTTCGAACATGAAGGCGACGCGAACATTCGTGCTTTCCGGTGTCAGGCGGTAATGGCTTGAACGATCAAAGCCCTGCGCGGTGAAGCCGACCCCGGTCAGTTCCTAGGGTGTGCGCCCGCTGCGGCGCCACAAACCTCCATACTCACCGGTGAAACTCATGAAGGACTCGCCGACTTCAGAGACCCAGGAACGTGTACCGCCTTCGGTCTTCCGGCACTCGATCACACCGGGTTTTTCGGGGTGATAGGCAATGCGCCAGTAGAACCCGTTGGCGCCGGTATAGATCATGCGACCGCCGCGCTGCAGCCAGGCATCGATGGCATCGAGCATTTCTGTTGTGTGGTATTCCGGGTGTGTGCCGGTCACCAGAACGCGATAGCCGTCGAGAACCTCGATGCCTTCGGCATGAAGCTCCTCATCGCTGACGACATCAAACGCGTATCCGGAATCCTCCATCCAGGACGTGATGTGCGTATCGGCGGCCAGCCCCCAGACCCGTACCTTGGGCCGCATGTTGAGCACGGGCCGAAGACGGGTAGAAACGCTGACGCCACTGCCGTCCGAATGCGTGTCATAGGTCGAAAGGCCGTATCCGCTGTGATTCTGCAGAAAACAGTCCGACTGCGTCATCACCGTGGCGCGGAACTGCTTCATTTCAACGGTGTCATTGCGGAAATGACGGCCGGAATTGGCATAGGCCATATAGGTCGCACTTGGCAGCAGGAAGCAGATATCCGACTGGCGTGTGCCCTTGGCCGGCACCACAGCAAAGGGCATGAATTCCTCATACTCATCTGCGATCACATGCAGCGCATAGATCGCACTGCGCTGATCCGCGGGAACGGTCCAGACATGGCTTTCCTTCCAGCCCGCGTCGTAGACATCATCATCGTGAAAATGGATCGCACCGTATTCGCCCGGTGTATGACGCCAATCCATTTCCGTGCCGGACCAATTGGAGCCGCGAACACCACGCTGGGGCAGATGCACAGTTTCACCATGGTGGCCATTGCCGGTCATGTCTTCCAGGCACTCACCGGAAATGTCGGTTGAGAAATCCCACGCCGCGATAATTGCATCGCGAACTCCCGGCGCTGCGGGGTTGGTCTGGGCAAGGACCGCCTCTTCCTGCGAGAGCGCACGTGAGGCAATGCGCGGTGCCTCGATACGGCCGTTGAAACACCCTGCATGATAGCCGCGGCCGTCATCATGGCGGCAATGCCAGGCTGCCATCAGGAGCGGCCCGGTGCGTCCGGCCGGATCGAGCGGCAGCATCGTCCTTTTTTCCGATCCGTGCCCACCCGACAAGGGTTGCTGGATCACATGAACTTCGCCGGCTGGATATCGAAGCTGGCGATCAGCCGGTACCAGGCACGTTTCACCATCGGTACGCCCGTTGTCACGAAGACACTGGCCTTGCCGTCACCGATGACCAGTCCGGCTGCGCCGTCATCGCCGACGATCAGACTGGCACCCCGGTGCTCACTCTGAGACCAGGTTCCCAGAAGACCCTGTCGCCCGTTCTCCGGCGTTGTCGGCATCACCAGTGCCTGAAGGGTGAAACCACCGGCAAGTGTGAACTCGGGACATGACCGAACGATGCCGTGAGACCCCGCATGGATGATCTGCGCCTGCCCCGGATGCCAGCCATTCAGCGGTGCATCAACAGGTTCACTTCGGAACGGCGCCCCTTTGGGGTTGTCGTCTGCGCAAATCAGGCGAACCAGCCGTGCTTCATAGGCCTCCGGCCCGTCGCAGCTGACATGGAAGCGGATGGATTCGCCCGGACGCACGGAGATTCGGTCGGAGTATCCGTTGAGTGGCCGTGACCCTATTTCCATACGGCCTCCGCGACGCGCATGAAGTTGCCACCCATGATCGCGACAATGTCCTTCTCGCTGTATTGCCGGCAGAACAACTCTTCAGCGAGTTCGGGAAGCTGCGTCGGCCTTGCGCAATCGATCTGGGGATAATCGTACTGCCGAGGCGGTCAGTACTCCGGATTCATGTCGCTCAAACCGGCCAGGTCTTCGCTGTCATCGCCTTCGGCGGCGAACTCATCCTGCAGCGCATAGTCGAGGCCGATCCCGACATGTTCAGGGCCCAGAAGGTTGACGTAATGATCAATGTTATCGGCCAGCGTCGTCGTGCGTGTGTCGTTCTCGCCCATGAAGATGCCAATTCCCACGATCCCCACAACGCCGCTGGTCGCCGCGCAGGCCCTGGCCTGATCATCCCAGATGTTGCGCTCGTGATCCCACAAAGCCCTGGGATTGGAGTGGGAGAAGATGCAGGGCGCGGTTGAGGCCTCCATTGCCTCCATGGTCGTGGTGTAGGCCGTGTGCGAACAGTCGACCAGCATGCCCACGCGGTACATTTCCGCGATCACGGCCCGCCCGAAATCCGTCAATCCCGTGTCCTCGTCGTGGCACCCGCCGCCGGCTGCGTTGTTCCGGTTATAGGCAAAGAGCATCTGACGCACGCCCAGATGATGGTACATCTCGACCAGATCGAGCGAGCCATCGAGTGCATTCATGCCTTCAAGGTCGAAGGTGACAGCAAGGTCGCCGGCCTTCTTTGCTTCGCGAATCTCGGCAACACTGCCCACCAGCCGGTATCCGTCGGCCGCAAGAATCCAGCGGCGGAACGCTGCGAGCGATTTGATGGTATCGCGCCAGTCCATGACGTCGTATCCAACGTCAACGCTGAGATAGTTGACCCCGGCATCCTTCCAGACCTGAAGCTTGGAGAGGTCAACGCCGGGATCGGGACCAAACCCGGCATGGGGATCCCAGATCACGTTCTGATCGAACAAGGCCCTTGCGGCCTGGGCTGGCGGGCATCGGTCTTCTCCTGCTACCGGACAGTGAATCGATACCAGATAGAAGCCGGACGCAAATCCTGAATTGCCGCGCTTGTGGGCGGACAGCCGCGCTGGCATGGTTGCGGCGGGAGACACAAGAGGTTGATGCTGCGGCCCATGGCCATCTCAACGCCGTCCTGGAGAGCGCTTGTCCTGACTGCCGGCCTGCTGGCGTTCGGCTCGACGCATGCCCATGCCCAGACGCTGAGTGAGGCTCTTGCTGCAACCTATGAAACGAACCCCAACATTGCCGCGGCGCTCGATCAGTTGCGGGCAACCGACGAGCAACTGGCGCAGGCCTACCAGTATTGGTGGCGTCCCGAGATCACGAGCACGCTCGAGTACGGAAAGGAATGGATTGATACCAGCACCAGCAATACGACCGATAGCGGCGGCAATGCCGTCACGGATTTCCAGCAGGAAACGGATCTCAAACAGGCCGAGATCACGACCACGCTCTATCTGTGGCGCGGCGGCCAGACGACCGCTGCGATCGACAACGCGATGGCGACGATCAATGCGCAACGCGCCCTGTTCGACAACACGGTGCAGAGCACCCTGAAGACGGCCGCCCAGGCCTATGCCAACGTTGTCTTGCAGGCGGTCAGTCTGAACCTTGCCCATGAGCATGAGACCAACATGCTGGGGGTCGAAAAGACGGTGAACGACCTGCTGATTGCGCGCCAGGCAACGACGGTCGATCTGGCACAGGTCACGCTTTCGGTCATCGAGGCACAGAGTTCTCGTGCAGATACCCTGGGTGAGCTGCAGGCAGCACGCAGCACCTTCAATGCGTCCGTGGGCAGTTACCCCACGGAACTCCAGCAATGGCCGTCGTTGCCGGCCCTTCCCGAAACGCTGGAAGAAGCCATCGAGATCGCACGTCGCGACAATCCATCGATCATTGCCGCCAAGGCCGAGGTTCTGGCCAACGAAGCAGCCGTGCGGGAAGACGAAGGTGTTCTGCTTCCCACCATCAGCATCGTAGGCGACTACACATTGGAGATTGAAAGCACGACCTACACGCACAGTTCCAACATTGCTGAACAT
>JABIUG010000278.1 GCA_018700655.1 Rhodospirillaceae bacterium
CCTGCCGCCCCTGGTGCTGGACCAGTCCTCAAGCGTGATCGCCAAGAGCGAAGTGATGGTCCATGCCCAGAAGGGTGAGCCGATTCCCGAGGGCTGGGCGTTTGATGCCGACGGCAACAGCACGACCGATGCAGCCGAAGCGCTGAAAGGCACCATGGCGCCAACTGGCGGGCGCAAGGGTGCCAATCTGGCGATGCTCATCGAACTGATGGCGGCTGGCCTGTCGGGGTCACATTTCGGTTTCCAGGCTTCCAGCTTTGGTGGAAACGAGGGTGGCGCCCCGCGCACTGGCCAGTGTTTCCTCGCTTTCGACACGGCAGCCTTTGCCGAAGGTTTCACGGATCATGCCGCGGCGATGTTTGCGGCAATCGAGGAGCAGCCGGGGACACGTCTTCCCGGAGACCGTCGCCTTTCGGCACGGGAGCAAACAGCCCGTGAAGGCGTGGCCATCGCCAAGGCATTGCACGAGAAGCTGGAAGGTTATGCCGCGCGCTGAACCGGCTGACGGCGCTATTTTCTAACGCGACGCCGAAAACACGATGGCCTGCAGCGGCGTCCTGACCGGATTGTCGCCAAAGGCCTTGCTGACGGCTGCTGTCATCGCATCGATAACAACCTCGACACTGGCGTTGCCGCGTTCGCGCAGTTCCAGAATGGTCGGGTTGCCGGCAACCAGGCCTTCGGCGACATGGTGGGCCGATGGCCGCTCGCTGATGGTTGGAACGACATTGACCTGAATGTTGTTGAGACCTGCTTGATGCAACAAGTCCTTGATCGGATCGATGGCATGGTAGCCGAACGGCATCTTTATGAAGGCGGCGGGCTCGCCATCGAAGAATTGCGCTCCTGTATCGAACGCGACCTGTGCAATCGGGTTGAATTCCATTGAGTCCCAGACATTAAAATGCAGTTGCCCATCGGGTTTCAGGACGCGTGCAGCTTCCTTCAGCCCCGCCAGCTTGTCCGGGAAGAACATCAACCCGAACTGGCAGACCACGGCATCGAAGGAGTCATCTTCGAAATCCAGTTCTAGGGCGTTGGCCTGCTTATACGTGACGTTGGCGAGGTCGCCGCGTCGCTCGCGCGCGACATCGAGCATCGCATCACTGAGGTCGGTCGCAACGATCGCGACATCGTCGGGAAGTGCCTCGCGCAGAAATTTGGTCGAGATTCCAGTGCCGCAGGCCGTTTCGAGCACGCGCCCGCCATTGCCTGTGGCAACGCGCCTTGCCAGGTCCTCAGCGTAGTAGTGAAAGAGCAGCGGCCCGAGATGGTCTTCGTAGATGTCGGGAATGGTGCCAACAAATTGTGTGTTTGTTTCGGTCATGGATTCCTCGATCGCTGGTGGTAGCAATTAGAACGACGACATCGGTTCTTTCAGGAATGTGTGCTCTTCGTCTGTCGTGTCGCGACCCAGGATATCGTTGCGGTGGGGAAACCTGCCGAAACGCTCGATGATTTCGTGATGACGGTGCGATGCGACCAGGCACTGGTCTCGTTGGGGCCCGTGACAATGCTGTTCGACGAAAGCTACGTGACGGATCTGATCGTCGAGGTTTTCGGCGTGTTCGAAAGGCAGGTAGGCAAACAGCTTCTGGACGTCGGTGTAACCGGCCTTGAAGCCGCGCGCGTCGATCAACTCGGCCATGGCGCGGGCGGTTGGATCGGACGCATACATCCGAGGCGTGCCGCGGAACATGTTCCGCGGGAGTTGATCGAGCAGGATGATCAGCGCAAGGGCGCCCCCGGCCTGGTCAGCCCAATGTCCGAATTCTCCGTCCGCCGCCCGCTCATGGAGTGAAAGGCAGACATCGCGGCAGCGCTGGTCGTAACCATCTGATTTGGTGAACCAGTCCTCGCGCATGCTGCCCCAGTCGGCATCGTCGGGATGGCCGAACCAAAAGTGCAGCACTGTGTTGATGTCGCCTTGCATGGTTCAGGGATAGTCGCAGCGTTCGGCGGTGACCAGCGCGAAGTCGCGCGGACCTTCCGTGATCGCGAAACGGTATTCGTCGGAACCCAGCAGAACAGCATGGTTGATCGGCAGGTAACCTTCGACGACCTCGGTTTCGCCGCCGATGGTCACGAAGTTGATCGCGACCGGACTTGTGGGGTCATACCAGGCGACCGGGTTGTTGTCGGCGTCCCGGGCGACTTCGCCTTCGCCGAGCACGGTCAGGCGACCATCAGCGAACCCTGCCGAAGTGTCCGTGCCGCCATGGAGATGAGTTTTCACGATGATCCGCTTGGTTGTGAGTTGTGCATCGCAGCGCCGCTCGTTGGCGACCAGTTCGACGACTTCGGCCAGACGGCGCGGGTCGACACCTTCGTTGAGGCGCCGGGTCAGGAGTTGCCAGAGGATCGCCGTTTCGCCCTGGGGCACCTCACTCTCGTAGCGCTGCTGCCAGGTCGCGGCTTCGCTCGTCACGGCCTGGAGGGCTGACCGGGCCTGACTTTCAGCATCGCGCGCGGTGTTGGACTGGATTTCCAGATCGGCGACCCGGTCTTCGAGTGTCAGAATCCGGTTCTCGCTGTTGCGCCGGCCGGTATCAAAGGAAAACCAGGCGATCGCAGCCAGCGCCGCCACGGCAACAAAAAAGCGTATGATCCGGCGGTTACGCCGTTGTTTGGCTTCCCGTTGTCCGTCTCGAAATCTCCAGCCGCCCTGTCTCACGAGTAGGCCTCCCCATGCGCGATGCGGCCCCAGGGGACGGAGTATAGGATTGCAGGGTTAACTGGCAACGTTGCCTCACATGTGACGGTTCAGGTGCGCCGTAGCACGAGAATGTGGTTGTTGGTGGGCATTTCGATCGAGCGTTCGAAGATGACCCCATATTTGTGGCCGGCCGCTGCGATATCGTTGAGATCGCGCACACCCCAGTCCGGGTTCTGCTGGCGCAACATGCGGTCGAAATTCTTGTTGCTGTCGGCGCTGTACAGTCCATTGAACATGAAAGGGCCGTAAAGCAGCAATGGGGCGCCGCTTTCAAGCAGGCTACCGGCGCCACTCAACAAACCCTCGATGGTCTCGCGTGCGGTGATGTGGATCATGTTGACCGACAGCATCAGCCCGAATTGGCCTTCCAACGCTTCCCACCAGGCTGGCTGCGTGACATCGAGGTCCAGCGGTTCGGCGATGTTGGCGTAACCCTGCGCCCATGTGCTCTGGCTAGTTCGCATATGTGGATCAGGATCGCTAGGCTGCCAGTGGATGTCCGGCAGGGCTTGTGCAAACAGGGCGGCGTGCTGGCCGGGACCGCTGGCAATTTCCAGGACACGCAGGCCCGGGTTGTGAAATGCGCGCAGGACTTCAAGGATTGCTTCGCCATTGCGGCTTGCAGCAGGCGCGTGAAGCTTTTCGCTTCCCGGCGATGAGGCATGAGCGTCCGATTGCTCCATGGTACGGCTCAGAGTCCCGAGGCGGTATTGATGCTGGCGAGCAACGGTTTGGAGATTTCGCCGGTCACGGCTACGCCCTGGCTCGTTTGATAAGCGCGAATCGCTTCGCGCGTCATCGGCCCGACAGCGCCATCGACGGGGCCGGGGTCAAATCCCAACTTGGCCAAACCCTGTTGCACGGCGCGGGCGTAGCTTCGCAACAGGCCTTCGCGCGCCAACAGCCGTTCGGGCGAGGCCGCGCCACCGGCTGCCGCGCTGTTGATCTGATCGAGCAAGGCATCACTGGGTTCGCCAGTCACGACGTAGCCGAATTCGCCCTGAAACGCCTTGATCGCCCGCTCGGTATTGCTTCCGGCCACACCATCGGCCGAACCCGGGTCGTAACCCATGGCGGCAAGCGTTTCCTGGATGGCGATCACGGTTGACTCACTCGCGGCCAGAGCGGCTGTGCCCAGGGTCAGTGCCCCGGTCACAATGATTGCCGTGACCGTATGTTTGATCGTGAGTGTCAGGTTCATCGTTATCGTCCCTTGTAAGGCTCAATGCCTTGATCCGGCAGCCAGATGCCTTCTGTCGGTTGACCGGTCTGGTAAAACACGTCGATCGGTATCCCGCCACGCGGATACCAATAGCCACCGATCCGGAGCCATACCAGTTCGATGGTTTCCTCGATACGACGCGCGATGTCGAGTGTCGTTCCTTCGTGAAAACCACCGTGGTTGCGATAGGAGCCCAGATAGAGTTTCAGTGCCTTGCTTTCGACCAGCCATGCTGCAGGCACATAGTCGATGACAAATTTGGCAAAATCGGGTTGGCCGGTCACCGGGCAGATGCAGGTGAACTCCGGACAGGTGAAACGCACGAGATAAGGATGATCGTTGGGAACGCGCTCAAGCAGCGCCTCTTCCGGGGACGCCGGAACTTCGGACGGGTCCTTCGGGCGCAGAAGCGTCAGTTCATCGTGATCGTTGGGGGGCATCCTGGTTTCAATCCCTTGCGACGTTGATGTTGCAACACGGGTTCCGGGGTTCCCCGGGCAAGAAAGCGCCCGCGGCCTGGTCTGGCAAGGATAACACCATCGTTCCAGACCAGTTCGCCTCGCGCGATCGTTTTAACCGGCCAGCCCGTTACCTCGCGCCCCTCATAGGGCGTGAAGTCGACATTGTGGTGAAGCAGTGCGTTGAAAAGCGTGGTCTTGCGCTGAGGGTCCCACAGGGTGAGGTCGGCATCGGAACCCACCGCGATCGTGCCCTTGGCGGGCGCAAGGCCATACATGCGCGCCGGGTTGGTCGATGTCAGGGCGACAAACTCGCTGGCCGTGATGCGTCCGGTGGAAACGCCTTCGGAGAACATCAGGGGCAGGCGTGTCTCGACCCCGGGAATGCCGTTGGCGATCCGCGTAAAGGGGGCGTCTTCGCCGTTGGCTTTCTTGCCGTCGGGACCATCGAAGCGGGATGGCGAATGGTCCGATGAGAGGATCTGCAACGTGCCATTGGTCAGCGCACGCCACAGCACTTCCGGATTGGCGCTGTCGCGCGGCGGTGGCGAGCACATGAATTTCGCACCCTCGAAACCCGGGCGATCCATGTCCTCGGCAGTCAGGAAGAGATACTGCGGGCAGGTCTCGCCATAGACCGGCAGACCGTGGGACTGCGCCCAGGCTATCTGTTCGATGGCCTCGCGGCCCGAGACATGGACGACGAAAAGCGGGGCATCGGCGACCTCGGCCAGGGCAATTGCCCGGTGGGTCGCCTCGCGCTCGACCGCCATCGGCCGGGATTGGGCATGGTGGTGCGGGCGCGTCTTTCCTTCCGCGACCAGCTTGTGGCTCAGCCAGTCGATGCAGGCATGGTTCTCGGCATGGACCATAACCAGAGCGCCCTCTTGATTTGCTACATCAAGAGTTTCAATAATTTGTTTATCTTCAGCGTGATATCCATCGTACATCATAAATAACTTTAAGGATGTGAAGCCCCTTTTGATGAGTGCAGGCAGGTCCTGTCCCAGCACCTGGGGTGTGGCGTTGACTAGAATCAGGTGAACGCCGTAATCGACCATCGCCTTGCCGTCGGCGCTGGCCAGATAGGCCGCCACCGTGTCGCGCAACGGTTCGCCTGCGACCTGGGTTGCAAAGGACAAGGTGGTCGTGGTTCCGCCGCACAGGGCCGAGCGGGTGGCGCTTTCAAAGTCATCGGCACAGACGGCACCGCCATAACTGGGCTGGGAAAAATGGCAATGGGCGTCGATTCCGCCGGGCATGACAAGAAGACCGGACGCATCGATCACCTCGGCGGCATCGGGAACGTCTTCGGCCAGGATCGCGACGCGCCCGCCACGAAGGCCGATGTCACAACGCACGCTGTCGCTGGCGGTCACCACGGTGCCGCCGCGTACAGCGAGGTCGAGCGGTTCGCTCACTGGGTTTCGCCGACCTCATCTGGTGTCATCCCGACAATCTCCTGGTAGATCGCTGGGTCGGTCGCCCCTTCGCTGGCAATCAGCAGCACATCGGCGTCACCACCAAGGCCCATGGCCTCGCGTGCCAGTGGATCGGCGGCAACCGCCATCAAGCCTGCGAGGCCGGCACAGCCGGACTCGCCGACGACCATACGAGGATCGGTCTGGCTGACAGCCAGCGTCTTCATGGCATCGGGCGAGAAGTGATCGTCGATCGTGATGAAGGCATCGGCGCCGGTCTCAAGAATGGCCCAGGCAAGCGGTGAGGCTTCGCCGGCCGAAAGGCAGGCCATCACGGTGTCGAGCGAACCCAGGCCGTTGGCCATGTGCCCCTGAACCGCGCTCTGATAGAGGCAGTCGGCCTCATGGGGTTCGACCACAGCACAGAACGGTCGTTCTGCGCCCCAATCTTCCCAGACCGGCCCGATCGCGGCACATGCCAGGCCGCCGACCCCGGCCTGGACAAAGAGGTGACTGGGCCGGTCGTCGCCCAGTTGTTCCATCGCTTCGCCCATGCAGACCGTGTAGCCCTGCTTCACCCAGGCGGGGATTTCCTCATACCCGGGCCACGATGTGTCCGAGACCACGATCCAGCCGTTGGTTTCGGCATCTTCGGCAGCCTGGCGAACGGAATCGTCATAGGTGCCGTCGATGCGTGCGATATCGGCGCCATAGGCTGCAATCGCGTCCTCGCGCCCCTGGCTGACATGTTCGTGGAGGTAGATTACGCAGCGTGCGCCCGCGAGCTGTGCGCCCCAGGCCACGGCCCGGCCATGGTTGCCGTCCGTCGCACAGCACACCGTCACCCCGGCGACCTGCTCTTTGGCGTCGCCCGCCATGATCGCGTCGATGCCCAGACCAGTTTCACGTTCGAGAATACGCATCACGCCATAGGCGCCACCCAGAGCCTTGAAGCTCTTCAGCGTGAACCTGCGGCTTTCGTGTTTGATCCGCAGCCGCGCGATCCCCAACTTCTGCGCCAGATCGGGAAGTTCCAGCATGGGTGTGGGCTGGTAGCCGGGCCATGCCGAAATCGTGTCGCGCGCCTTCTGGCGGGTTGTGTGATCGATCACGGCCCGCTGCCTGTCGCCATAGGGAGCGTGCCGGTCGCAACGCCAGTTCAGGTGGAGCCGCAGCTCCGGATTTTGTGCTGTATTTGTCATGCGCGGAGACTAGCGAGGGTCCGTCATCGCAACAAGCGGTCAGCGGTCCTACTTGGCGTTCACGACAGGGGCGTTAAGATAGCCCTGTGTACAATGTTTCACCCGTCGGTCGCCGCCGGGCGCAAACCATCCAATAACGCTGTGGGGAATTGCATGAAGTACCGCCAACTCGGCCGGACTGATATTGACGTGAGTCTGATCTGCCTGGGCAGCATGAACTGGGGCAGCAACAACACCGAAGCCGAAGGCCATGAACAAATGGATTATGCCTTCGATCAGGGCGTCAATTTCATCGATACGGCCGAAATGTATGCCGTGCCACCCTCAGAAAAGACCTATGGGCGCAGCGAAGAGGTCATCGGTACATGGTTGAAGGCACGCGGCAATCGCGACAAGGCGATTATCGCAACCAAGGTCGCGGGGCCCGATGAACGGCTGACCTACATCCGTGGTGGTTCGCCCAGACTCAACAAGCACCACATCGACCAGGCGATGGACGCCAGTCTGAAGCGCTTGCAGACCGATTATGTCGATCTCTACCAGCTTCACTGGCCCGATCGTGACACCAACACCTTTGGCCAACTGGGCTACCAGCATCCCGAAGCCGATGATTCGGTACCGCTTGAGGAAACCCTCGCCGCGCTCGCGGACCTGGTCGCTGCAGGCAAGGTACGCCATCTGGGCATTTCGAACGAGACGCCATGGGGCACGATGCGCTTCATGCATCTGGCCGAAACCTTGGGTTTGCCGCGTATGGTGACCAACCAGAACCCCTACAGCCTGCTCAACA
>JABIUG010000279.1 GCA_018700655.1 Rhodospirillaceae bacterium
CGCGCCGGACTCCATCATCGCCAGCGGGGCGCCGCCGGGCCCTTCATGATCGATGATCGCGGGCACCTTGTTGTTCGGGCTGATTTTCAGAAATTCAGGCGTGAACTGCTCGCCCTTGTCGATGTTGACGATGATCAGATTGTAGGGGAGGGCACACTCCTCGAGCATGATGTGGACCTTCTGGCCGTTGGGCGTGTGGTCGAAGAAGAGGTCAATCATGGCGTGCTCCGGGCTGTTGACGCTCAAGGTTGCGATGATGGCCGCGCCGAGGCAAGGGATGCGTTAGGCTGACCACCACGCTGACACCATCAACGACAGAGGGTCGACCATGATCACACGCAAAAATCCCGAAGGCGCCTATCCGCCACGGGGCTACCACCACATCGTCACGGCCGAAGGCGGGAAACACGTCTGGTTGGCCGGGCAGGTCGCCTATGACGAACATCGCAATCTGATCGGCGGTGACGACGTCCAACTCCAGACCCGCGCCGTGCTCGCCAACATCGGCCACCGTCTGGCGGCAGCCGGGGCAGGGCCCGAACATGTCGTGCGCATCACGACCTATGTCGTGGGTTACGAACCGGCGCATCTGGCCGGCATCATGGAGGAACTCAACACCTTTTTCGGGCCCGAAAATCTGCCGACCAACACCCTGATCGGCGTCAGTTGCCTTGCCCTGCCGGAACTCCTGGTCGAGATCGAACCCGTCGCGGTGATCGGTTAGTCGACCGGACGGCGCGCGATCATGCCGTGTTTTTCGGATGGGTCGAAACCGCAGGACTCGTAGAACCCGACCAAATGCGGCTGACCGGTCATCAGCATGACCTTGTAGCAGCCGGCATTCCATGCGGCTGACATGGCGTGCTGCACGACCTGTTTGGCCAGACCACGTCGGCGATGGGCCGGATCGGTCACGACATTTTCGATGATGGCGTATGGCGCGCACCCGCGGGTGAGATTGTCGATCACGTTGAGATAACAGGAGGCACAGGCAAGACCGTCTTGCCGGGCCAGGAAGAGTTCCATACCCGGCGCCGCCAGGATGCGCGCGAAGACCTCGGCGGCGAAACGGTTGTCGGGTTCGCCATCCCGGGCATGGAGATGGCGATAGAGGTTCAGGACAGCCGGCAGGTCGTCGTTTCGCGCCGATCGGATTTCGAATGCCACGCTTTGCTCCATCGATAACGTGAACGGATCGCCGTTTCCCGTGTCGGGAGCGCATATCCTAGACGAGCGGGAGGGGACGACGAAGGGGCTTCAAGCTGCGGGACGGTTTCTGGTTTACAGCTGCATTCTCAGGGCACGCTGACCGACGGTGCGACGCGCAACAAGATGGGTCATGAAGTGAGAGAAACTCCCATCACCTGCATCGGCATTCAAAACATGCAGCGGTTTTTGCGTTGCCAGTTCTTGCAACCGGGCCACCATCGCTGATCCCAGCTTTTTCCGGCGCTGATCGGGACGAACAGCAAGTTGTGCGAGTGTTTGAGATTCAGGGATCATCGCAGCAAAACCTGTGAGGCCAGCAGCGTCAGTGGCCTGGACACATAGGAGATGACCCTTGATCGCCATCAGACTGTCGTCGTTGTTTTGCCAGGTTGGATTCCACGATCTGACCGAGGATGAGAACGGCACTATTGATTCCCAACCGGTTGGAACGATCTCGACGCCTCCATAGTTTGCTTTGTCGAAAGCCGGAACATCATAGCAATCCAACAACCTGTGCGTTTCCATTCCAAGGCGAGAATAGAAGTCGACGGCCCTGGTATTTTCGTCCAGCACTTCGGCTTCGAGCATGGTGGCACCGAGATCTTTCAGGTTCTCAATGCATCTGGCGGCCAGGGTTCAGCCTAAGCCCTTTGACCTGAACCGGGGCCGCGTTCCACTGGATATCAGGTACGCGTTCCTCTCACGCACAGCGACCAGCCAAATCGCAGCGACGCTGCCATCCACGACGGCCACGCGGGACGCATTCAGGTCCAGGCCACGCTGGACCATCATGAACTGAAAGCTCCTCAATGTGAGGTTCAACGGCAACTGATAGTCGGAAAAAGCATCGATCATCGCCTCACACAACTGCTGTTCGGAACATTCGGTCACGGGATGCGTCGTGAACATCGGCTTTCCTGGCGCATGGCTCATGATCGAAAGAAGTAACGACGCTGCTTTGATATGTCCTCAAGGTCAACGCGCATTGTCTCGCATGCGATAGTGGATTCGAGGTGATCGTTCGTGAGCCGTTGCACTGCCAACGCGAGTTCGAGGAGCATCTGTGGCAACACCTGGGCAGTTTATCAAAGGGCTTACAGACTGAGCCGGAAAAGGTTGCCAGTGGGATCGCCACGCTTAATCTGCATGACGACCTCCAACGGCGGTCGCGGATCGTGTCAGGTGAACGGGGGGTCGTCTCGCTTGAGAACGAACGAGCGACAACGTCACAATTGTAGTCGCATAATATATATTATGGAAACTCTTGTTTATATTTTAAATCCAATGCCTTAGACGGAACTATCCACTTGGAACACGAATCTTGACCACGACTTGCTTCTGTCACCCTGTGTGGCCAACCCGATGACTGCCACCTGGCACATCCGCGCAGCAACAGCATCCGACACCCAGGCACTGATCCGTTGCATCGATGCTGCCTACAAACCCTATGCCGAACGTATTCCGGACCTGCCGGCCGTCTCCGAGGGCTGCGCCGAAGAGATCGCGGCACAGCGGGTCTGGGTCGCGGTCATGGGTGAAACCACGGTCATCGGCGGCCTCTTCCTTTTGCCACAGCCCGACGCCATGAAGCTCGCCAATGTCGCGGTCGATCGCGATCATGGCAGCAAAGGCATCGGCCGTGCCCTAATCGCCCATGCCGAACAGGAATCCATCAGGCAGGGTTACACGGTGCTCACGCTCAACACCCATGTCGCCATGCCTGGGAACATCGCGTTCTACACCAGGCTGGGTTGGACCGAGACCGCGCGCCACGGCAACACGGTTTCCATGCGCAAGGACCTCAGGGAAGCCGGACATGTTTAGGATCAGGCGAAACCATCTGCCGGTCTTGTCCCTTGAAGGCCTTCAGGCGTTCTACGGCGATCTGTTGGGCATGGAGGTGCTCGGAAGCGACGACGAACCGGTTTTCGGCTTCGATCCCGATCAATGTTGCCTGGCGTTCCGTGCAACCGCGAGCGCGCCGCACAAACCCGGGCAGCATGATTTCTGCTGGAAAATTGGCATCACGTTGCGCGATCTCGATGCCGCCGTGGTGTATCTGCGCTCACGCGGCGTCGAGCTGCGCGATCCCATCCAGTTCCTCGATATCGGTTACATGACCAAGCTGGTCGATCCCAACGGCTTCATCATCGAACTGCTGCAACAGGAGTTTGAGGGCCATCACTGCCCTGCTCCCGCCAGCCATCCCATCGCCGATCAGGCCACGCTGGCGCATATCACCCTGCGTGTGACCGACCTGGAGGCTGCAAAGGCGTTCTTCGAGAGTGATCTCGGCATGCGCCTGATGTCGGTTCAGCCGGTCCATGAATACGCGTTCTGTCTCTATTTCTATTGCTGGAGCGATGAGCCGCTGCCGGACCCGGACCTGGCTTCGGTCGCCAACCGCGCATGGCTCTGGGCCAGACCCTATGCCTTCATCGAACTCCAGCACCTGGAACTGCCAACCAAAAAACTCCGCAAAGTCGGCAAGAAGAGCGCGGGGTTTGACGGGTTTTCGTTCGGCGCGCCGGGCGCAGCAAAAGCCCGATACGTGCCGGTCGATGCCATGAAGGGTTTGAAATAACCAGGGTTTGGCGCTGAGCCCTTGAAACCAAAGGTATATTGGTACATATGTACCAAATGAAAACGATTGAACGTACACAGACCGGTGTTCGTCTCGAAAAGCGGTTGCTCAAGGTCCTCAAGGGCCTGGCAGAACATCTCGACCTCTCGCTGGGTGATCTCCTTGAAGGGGTCGCCCTCCACAGTTTCGAGAACAAACCGCCCTTTTCGCGCGAAACCCTGGTCAAGATCGAGCAGCTCAAGGCCGTTTACGACCTCGACATCGATGCCTCGCACAGCCACGCCCTGAAAGAAACGGAGCCAAAATCATGACGTCTGATATCGCCGAACTCGTGCGCACGTTTGAGGACCATGCGATCGACGCCGCAAACTTTCGCCATGCAGACCATGTCGAAGTCGCCCATGCAATGCTTGCCACCTATGACTTCATGGACGCGACCCTGCGTTATGCCCGCGCGATTGACGCCATCGCGACCAAGGCCGGCGCAGCGTCGAAGTTCAACACCACGATCACCTTTGCCTTCATGAGTCTGATTGCCGAGCGTATGGGCACGGCCAGCCACACCGACTATGCAGCCTTCATCGCCGACAACCAGGATCTGCTTTCCAAGGACATCCTGGCGCCCTGGTATTCAAAAGAACGCCTGAACTGTGACCTGGCACGCCGGACCTTCATTCTGCCCGACACCGGCAGCGTTCAGGCCTGACCCGTTGCTGCCCCGCGTTTGCGCAGCTGATAGGTCAGCGCCAGCGCAATGCAGTGGCGCAGCGCAGCACCGGTTTCTTCACTTGAGGGGCCCAGAATGAACGCCCTCTTCCCCGAAAACTCCAGAAAACCTTCATAACGCTCGCGAAACTGCGTGATCAAGTCGGTCTGGCAGGGCACGTCCAGCCGTGGCGTGTCGGGGGCCTTGCGGTCGCATCCCAGCCTGATCGTCGTGCCGCTTTGGCTCTCGACGGGCCGGTAGCTGGGCTGGCCCCATTTCAATGTTTCTGCGAGCGGAGCAACACCTTCCGTCGAGGCCGCAACGTCGAAGATTTCCGGTCTGATCTCCAGCAGACGTTTCGTCAAGCGATCGGGCGAGCCTTCAAAGGCGTGCCTGATGGTGTCACTTGGCATCCTCGATCGTGTTGTCATCGTCGCGGGCAGTTCCAGAACGGCAGTTTCTACGATAGCGTTTCGCCGCGCAGATGCGACCCTATCGGAGAATGCCATGCCGGCAGCGAGCCACAGCCGTAACGAAACCACGTTGCCGGAAGGCATCGATCCGGCAAGCCTCGTCGACCTCGAGCGTTATCCGCTTCTCGAGCGCGAGAGCCCGGCCTATCAGGCTCTGGTCGATGACCTGCACGATCGTCTTCTGGCAGAGAAAATCCTGCCCATGGAAGACTTTCTGACGCCTGAGGGCATCAGGCTTCTCCTGGCCGATGCAGAGACCATGGAGCCCAGCGCCTATCACTGTGCCAAAACCGGCAATCCCTATGGCATCGATCCCGCAAAGATCGACGCCCTGCCCAACGGTCATCCAGGCAAGATCATGTCGCCGACCGTGCGCGATGGTGTGGCTTACCACGATATGCAGGGCTCACTCTGCGCGGCCTTGTACGCATGGCCGCCGTTACGCCGCTTCGTTGCCGATGTCCTGAAAGTGCCGGAGCTTTACCTGCAGGATGACCCCAGCAATGCGCTGGTCCTGCAGTTCTACAAACCCGGCGGCAAACTGGCCTGGCATTTCGACCGCTCGAAGTATTCGACCATCCTGCAGCTTCAGGCCGCCGACGAAGGCGGGTATTTCGAGGCCGCACCGGGCATTCGTGATGCCGAGAACGAGAATTATGACGCTGTACGCGCCCTGGTGCTGGGTGAAACAGAACCACCGCTGCGGCGCAAGTCGAAACCCGGGACGTTTGTCATCATCAACGGCAACCACACCCTCCACCGGGTGACCGATATCGGCGGCGACCGCGCCCGTATGTCGCTGATCCTGGCCTATGAGGAAGAACCAGGCGTGCTCCTGCCGGTTTACCTGCGGCGCATCTTCTTCGGGCCCGACTGCCCAGGCGACTGATTCGGCCTAGAGTAGATCGCGTCAAGCCTGCATCGCTTGCGCTACGGGCTTGAGGCGTGAATCTGCTCTACCTCTATGAACTGGATTTACGCGAAACAGTTGCACCACTCGTGGTGCAACTGTTTCGCGATCCGATCTAAAGAACGACCTGCATACCATCCCAGGCCGGGGTCACATGACCGGGTGTGCGCTCGTCGACCTCGGCCCAGATCATATCCTGGCTCATGTGGGTCATGACCGCCTGTTTGGGGCCTGCGCGCTCGATCCAACCCAGGGTGCGGTCGAGATCGCCGTGGATCGGGTTCTCTTCCAGGTTCTGGCAGTCGACAATCCAGAGATCGATCCCGGCCACGACATCAAAGCCGCTGTTATCAAGGAACTTGAAGTCGGTTGAATAGGCCAGCGAACGGCCACCGGCATCGAAGCGGAAGCCCAGGGTTTCCATGACGATGTGATCCTGGGCAAAGGGCGTCACCGTGATCGGTCCGACCTGAAACGGCTCGGTCGAGACGACGTTGGGCAGAAGTGTGGGCGCATACCAGCCGTAGCGGGGATCGTTGGCCTCGAAGACATAGGCAAATCGCGTAGCCAGCTCGTTCAGGGTCTGCGTGTTGCCATAGGCAGCAATGGCGCTGTCCATGGTGGCGCAGACACGGCGCAGGTCGTCGATGCCGTGGCAATGGTCGGCATGGGGATGGGTGTAACAGACTGCGTCCAGCCGGCTGATACCGTTGTCGAGAAGCTGGCGACGCAGATCGGGCGAGGTGTCGACCAGGATCCAGGTGCCGTCATGTTCGACCGCGATCGAGGAGCGCATGCGATGATTGCGCGGATCATCCAGCATCCCCGGCGGATAACTGTTTCCGAGCTGGGGCACGCCGGACGAGGGTCCGCAACCCAGAATTATAGCTTTCATTTCAGGTGGTTGGCCGCTTTGCTTTTGAGAACAAATTAAAGAAATTTTCGGTTGTGGCCAAAGCCAGCCCTTCTTCAGAAACTGCTTTAAGCTCGGCCACCACAGCGGCGGTGTGACTCACAAAGCTGGGTTCGTTGCGTTTGCCGCGCTTGGGAACCGGCGCGAGATAGGGCGCATCTGTCTCGACCAGGATCCGCTCAAGCGGAACATCGGTGATCGTATCACGCAGTTCCTGGGCGCTCTTGAACGTCGCAATGCCCGAAATCGAGATCGAGAATCCGATTGCCAGGCTGCGTTCGGCCAGTTCGCGCGAGGTGCTGAAGCAATGGATCAGACCGGGAAAGGCGCCCCTCCCCATCTCGTCCTCCAGGATCGCCATGGTGTCGCCATCGGCATCGCGGGTATGCACGATCAGCGGCAACTGCGTCTCGCGACAGGCAACGATGTGCTCGCGAAAGCTCGCCTGCTGCTCTTCACGTGGGCTGTGGTCATAGAAATAGTCCAACCCGGTCTCGCCGATGCCGATCACCTTGGCATCCTGCGACTTTGCGACGATCTCGGCCGCAGGCACGACGCCCTCGCTTTCGACGTTGTGCGGGTGCACGCCGACAGAGCAGTACATGTCGTCGAAACGATCGGCGACCGCCTTGACCTTCTCGAACTCAGTCATGCGCGTGCAGATCGTCTGGATGGTGCCAACGCCGGCCTCGCGGGCACGGGCGACGACATCAGCCAGTTCTCCGGCGAAGTCAGGAAAATCAAGATGGCAGTGGCTGTCGACCAGCATCATGAAGCCTCAACCTCTTCTTCCTGATAACGCGGGAACACACCCTGTGGTTTGGGCAGGGCCGTACCGGGTTTCAGAGCCTGTTCAGCATTCAGGCTGTCAAAAGCGCGCTGATCATCGCCGATTGCGAGCTGATCGAGCATCTTTCCCGAGGATTCCGGCATCACCGGCTGGGTCAGTGTGGCCAACACGCGGATCGCTTCAGCCAAAACGTAGAGAACCGTCGCCATGCGGTCGGGATCGGTCTTTTTCAGGGCCCAGGGTGCCTGATCATCGACATAGCGGTTGGCGTCGCCAATCACTTCCCAGATCGCCTGCAGCATCTGATGGAAGGCCTGTACCGAAAGATGCTCGCGGCTGACGGCCAGCAGACCATAGGCTTTGTCCATCAGTCCGTGGTCAGCAGTCGTAAAGTCGCCATGTGCCGGCACCTGACCGTCGCAGTTCTTGGCAATCATCGAGAGCACACGCTGCGCCAGGTTGCCGTAGTCGTTGGCAAGGTCGTGGTTACAGCGCTGTGCCGCGCCGCGATGCGAGAAATCACCGTCATTGCCGAACGCGACCTCGCGCATCAGGGTGTAGCGCACCTGATCAAGGCCATAGCGCGCGACGATTTCCGACGGCACGATCACATTGCCGACCGATTTCGAGATTTTCTGGCCTTCGCTGGTCCACCAGCCATGGGCATAGATGCGTTTTGGCACCTCGATACCGGCCGCCATCAGGAAGGCAGGCCAGTAGACCGCATGAAAACGCATGATGTCCTTGCCCATCATGTGCAGAGCAGGCCACCAACGCTTGAACTCGGCGCCCTCTTCATCGGGATAGCCAGCGGCGGTGATGTAGTTGGTCAGCGCGTCAATCCAGACATACATGATGTGGTCTGGATCGTCGGGCACCGGGATGCCCCAGGAAAAACTGGTGCGCGAGATCGAAAGATCGCGCAGGCCACCGGCGACAAAGCTTCTGACCTCGTTGCGGCGGGTATCGGGCAGAATGAAATCAGGCTGGCTGTCATAAAGTTCCAGCAAGCGATCCTGCCAGGCCGAGAGGCGGAAGAAGTAGCTGGGCTCCTTGACCCACTCGACCGGCGCGCCCGAGGGCGCGAGCTTCTGGCCGTCGGGCCCGGCGGTCAGTTCGTCTTCGGCATAAAACGCCTCGTCACGCACCGCATACCAGCCCTCGTAATGATCGAGGTAGATCTCTCCATTCTCGACCAGCTTGCGCCACAGCGCCTGGACCGACGTCACATGGCGCGGTTCGGTCGTGCGAATGAAGTCGTCGATCGAGAAGTTCCAATCCCGGGCGAGGATACGAAAGCTTTCGGAGACCTTGTCGCAAAACGTAAGCGGGTCGACCCCGGCCTCTTCGGCAGCCTTTTCGACCTTCTGGCCGTGTTCATCCGTGCCCGTCAGGAACATCACGTCATGGCCGTCCAGGCGCATGAAACGCGCCATCACGTCACAAGCCAGCGTCGTATAGGCATGGCCTATATGCGGGTTGTCGTTGACGTAATAGATCGGCGTCGTGATGTAGAACGTAGGCTTCCCGGACATGCCAGGGCTCCTCAAGCACACTCGTGCGGTTGGTTCGCGTTGGACCTCAGGCTCGGGCGGCGGCTTCTACGGCCCCGAACGCGGCAAGCACAACCTGCTTGCGGTCCAGATTAAGGCTGTCAGCCCGGTCCCGGAGGCGGGCGACCTTTTCCCATACGTCCACCCAGCGTTCAAGGTTCCCGCCCGATGCCATCCGCGCCATCAAGGCACCCTCGCCCGGCACCACGTCCTGATGATCTGCTATTTCCTGCACCGCGCCGGCATGCACGAGGCGCGCAAGCCAGGCACCGAGGAAATCCATGGCGGTGTAGCAGGCGGCATCGTTGCCGCGCCCACCCAGCCGGTCGGCCAGACCGTGGAGCGCCAACGGATCAATCCGCGGGGCCTCGCCGATCAGGCCCAGGATCTCGCGGTAAAGACCAAGACCACCCAGGGCCTCCAGGCGCATCGCGCGTCCGGGGCTGCCCTCTGCCAGGCGCGCAAGTGGCAGACGATCCTCTTGGCTGACATCAGGCAGGTGCTGTTCGAGCAGAAGGCTTACCTGTTCGGGCTTGAGCGGTCGCAAATGGAGTTTGCGGCAGCGCGAGCGGATCGTCGGCAGCAAGCGCGCAGGAGCATGGCTCACTAAAATCACGATCGATCGTTTCGGCGGTTCCTCGATCAGCTTGAGTGCAGCATTGGCCGCATTGCGGTTCATCAGTTCGGCACCATCGATGATCGCGACACGCCAGCCGCCCTCGCCCGCCGACTGATGGAAAAACGGTTCCAGCTTGCGGATATCGTCGACCACGATCTCGGTGCGTCTCTTGCCCTGCTTGTTAAGACCCAGCTCGACGGTCAGAAGGTCGCCGTGGGCGGCACCCGCCACACGGGCAAAGACCGGATCGGCCTCGTCCAGCGCCAGACTGTCACCAGCTCCGCCAAACATGTCATTGCCGCCATCTGCCAACAGATGGCGCGCCAGCCGATAGGCCAGCGTCGCCTTGCCGATCCCCATCGGCCCGCCGATCAGCCATGCGCCGGCTATCGTTCCATCCTGTGCCGCACGTGCCAGGCGCTGTTCCGCCTCGATATGGCCGATCAGTTCGGAATTGGCGCGAGGGGATGGCGCGCCGCTTTCTGGAAAGTCCGGGTGCAGTCGCGGATCGACACCATCGGCGGCTACGTCCTTTACGGCCATCGCGCGCTCACCGCCTGCTCGATCCGTTGCGCCACTGTTTCTTCGTCACCCAGCGCATCAATCACGACACAACGTTCGGGTTCACCGGCCGCGATCGAAAGGAACGCGGCGCGGAGCTTTTCGTGGAACACCGGCCCCATGCGCTCATAGCGATCACTGCCACCACGCGCACCTGCACGACTCAACCCCTCAGCGACCGGCATGTCGAGAACCAGCGTGAGGTCGGGTTTCAGCCCATCAACGGCGAGCTGATGAAGGCTGTCGATAAAAGCCACACCCGCACCCTGCACGATCCCCTGGTAGGCGTGGGTCGAGTCGGCAAAGCGGTCGCTGATCACCCAGCAGCCCCGCTCCAGCGCCGGCAGGACAGTGCCAAGAACATGTTCGCGCCGCGCCGCAACGTGGAGCAAAGCTTCGGTGCCGGCATCCCAGCGGTCGATTGCGCCATCGACCAGAAGGCCGCGAATGGCCTCCGCGCCGGGCGAACCACCGGGTTCGCGGGTGATGACGACCTCGACACCCCGCTGTTTGGTCAACCAAGAAGCCAAATACCGGATCTGGGTCGACTTGCCGGCCCCTTCGCCGCCTTCCAGCGTGATGAAGCGACCGGCGCTCAAGGTGTGGCCGGCGGGCCGAAAACGAGATAGGCGATCGCAGTGCCCAGACGGCCGATGAAGGAAAGCTCACCGACATCTTCACCGGCCAGCAAAGTACGTTCGACCGTCATCATGTCGGGCGCTTCGATCACCAGGCTCGCGATTGGCGTCCCGGCCGCGATGGGTGCGGGAATCGGCCCGTCATAAACAACCGAGACCGTCATATCGCGCCGTGCTGCGCGCGACATCGTGATGTCGAGGTCGTCGGCCAGAACCAGCGAGACCTGATCGAGCGCGCCCAGCCAGACTTCCGCATCGCTGACCGCTTCGCCGGCCTCGAACAGATTGTAGGTTCCGAACTCGCGGAACCCCCATTCCAGGATGCGTTGCGATTCGCTGGCACGGTCCTGTGAGCTGTCGATCCCGTTGATAACGAGCACCAGACGCCGGTCGTCCTGCACCGCCGAGGCTGCCAGGCCGTAGCCGGCAGAATCCGTATGTCCGGTTTTCAGGCCGTCTGCGCCGATCCCGGCATAAAGAAGCGGGTTACGGTTCGACTGTTCGATCCCGCTATAAGTGAACCCGGTCTCGGAATAGAAGCTGTAGTATTCCGGGAAGTCCTCGATCGTGCGCCGCACCAGAATCGAGAGGTCCTCGACCGTTGTGACATGGGCCGGGTCGGGCCAGCCCGAAGCGTTACGGTAAGACGTTGCCATCATACCCAGCTCTCTGGCCTTGTCGGTCATCTCGCGGGCAAAGGCCTCTTCGGACCCCGCAAGGCCTTCGGCAACCACGATCGTGGCGTCGTTGCCCGATTGCACGATGATCCCGCGCAACAGGTCTTCGATACGAACGTCCGAGCCGACCTCGACGAACATCTTCGATCCGCCCATACGCCATGCCTTCTCGCTGACAGGCAGGGTGTCGCTGAGGCTCAACGAGCCTTCGGCCAGACGCTCGAACACCAGATAAATCGTCATCATTTTGGTCATCGATGACGGGAACGTAATCACCTGAGAATTCTTCTCGAAGATCACCGTACCCGTGGTCTCGTCGATCAGAATGGCTTCGCGCGCAGCGGTCTCGAAGGCCCATGCAACGCCAGGGCCAACAAAAGCGAGACAAACGAAGGCGACAACGGACAAGCCTCGCTGGATCATGGGTCCTGCTCCATCCACATACGGCGATAATCTGCTCCGACGATAAGGCCGAATTTTGACCGGTTCGCCAGTCCGCCGGAACGCGCTCATTGATCGACCACGATCACGGCTTCGGGATATCCGCGCATCGCGACGTCGCGCAACACCACTTCAGCAGCATCTTCGCTGGCATAGGGCCCGAGGCGGACACGGTAGAGGGCGCCATCGTCATTCGTGACACGATGGACCTGTACCTCTCCAACATCCGTCAGCGCGTTGGAGACGACAAAGGCATTGTCGGCATCGCTGTATGCGCCTATCTGCACGAACCGTTCACCGGAAATCTCGTACTCCGTGAGCTGGACACTGGGTGCCGGTGCAATCACGAGCGTCTCATCGGGAACAACCGGCTGACCGCCCAGTTCCGCATAGGTCAACTCAGTCTCCTGATCAACGACCTGAACGCGCACATGGGTGGTTCCGGCCTGCTGGAAATCCAGTAATTGCGCAGCGCGGCGCGATACGTCGATGATCCGACCGGACACAAACGGACCGCGGTCGTTGACGCGCAACACCAGCGAACGGCCGTTTTCCAGGTTCGTGACCCGCACATAGACCGGCATCGGCAACGTCTTGTGCGCTGCCGTCAGCTCATTCATGTCATAGGTTTCGCCGTTGGCCGTCGTGCGCCCGTGAAACGGGTCGCCGTACCAGGATGCAATGCCTTCCTGGTCGTAATGGGGGTCTTCTTCGGGGTAGTACCAGACGCCGTTGATCTCGTAGGGATTGCCGACCTTATAGGTCCCCGTCGGCGCAGAAGGTGTGATTTCCTTGATGACCGTCGCCACGATCTTGGTTTCGGCACAGCCGCTCAAGACAACGGCCACCCCCCACAGAGCTACCAGACAGGATAGCGGCCTACGAAATAGTGGGGTCGACAGCATCCCAAGCGCCATATGTTGTGGATTTTCTGAACTTTATCTGCCGGCTATCGCGTCTGCAAGGGTCACCACGGACATCGCGAAATAATTCGAATGGTTCCATTTCAGGATCGTGCGGTAATTGTTGAAAACCAGCCATGCAGGCCCGTCCTCTCCCCCCGGCATCACCAGCGAGGTCTCCTCATCAAGGGCGACCTCGGGCCCCTCGCCGATCCATGCAACACCAAGTGCCAGCCAGTCTGTCAGCGGCATCGTCTTGCGATTGCCTTCCAGGCTGGTGTCAAAACCGGCCGGCAGGCTGACCGGGCCACCCCAGGGGAGCCCGGCGCGCCAACCTGAACGCGAAAGATAATTGGCCGCCGAAGCAAACACATCGCCCTTGGTCGTCCAGATATCGCGGCGTCCATCAAGATCCCAGTCGACCGCATAGGTTGCAAAGCTCGAAGGCATGAACTGGCTCTGGCCCATGGCACCGGCCCAGGAGCCCTTCATGTCGTTGCGGCCGATATGACCTTCGTCGAGGATGCGCAGCGCGTGCATCAATTCGGCGCGGAAAAAGTCGCTGCGGCGCTGGTCCCAGGCGAGCGTGGCAACCGATGCAATGACGTCAAATCCACCGGTGTAACTTCCGAATCGTGTCTCCAGCCCCCACAGGGCAATGATGAATTCGGGATCCAGGCCGTGATGATCGGCGATCGCCACCAGCAATGGTTCGTGTTGTGCGTAACGCTGCTGCGCCGTCGCGACCAGTTCCGCCGGTACCCGACTCTCCATGTAGTCGTCGAAGGTAACCGTGCCCTCTGGCTGGCGCCGGTCGAGTTCGATCACGCGCGGGATCGGCTGAAGTCCTGAAAGCGCGGCGGCGAGCGTGGCCTCGCTGATCCCGTCGGCACGACCTTCTGCATAGACCCCTTCCAGGAATGCGTCCCATTCCACGTCCTGAGCCACGGCCGGCGATCCTGTCACCAGCAACACAAGAGAGATCACAAAGCCGAATCGAGCCATCAATATCGTCCGTATTGGTTTTGTTCTTATCCTTGTCGCACACGCCAGTGGACCGTGCAATCGCGACCGATGATGAGCCAAAATCAGGGCTCTTTCGGGTCGGCAGGCTGATTTTCGAAACCTTCGGAGGCCGCCTTGTCGAAACCCTTGGCATCGCTTTCATGGGCCAGACGCATCAAACCCATGGTCAGAGCAGGTATGATGAGCAGGCACAAAAAGACAGCGATTGTGCCGTGTGTACCCAGTTGTATGCCATCGGAAGCAAAGATGCTCTCGATCAACCAGGTGACAAGCACAGCCAGTACCAAAATGGCGGCTCCACCGCCCAACCAAACTTTCATGATCCCATTCCCATGCCGGTAAATTAGATTGTCAGGTGTGACGAGCGTTACACCATGACCTGAATTTCTTGTAATACAGTTTACGCATACCCACGTGCTGAATAACGCACGATGAGTTCTCGGGAAGCCACTGATGGCTCCTCGACAAAGGCAAACCGCTGGAAACAGCGGGACGCAAAACCACCGGCCTTCACCCCCTGGGGCAAGGCAGCGGAGTTACCGAAGGGAGAGAGTGATGGTTACCACCACACGGCAGATCAAGAACCGAAAACTCGGTAGCTCACAGAGCCTGTTTCTCCCTTCCTATGATGTCATGCAGTTTCTCCGCTGCACCGTCCGGCTTTGTCGCCGGGCGCTTGCTCCTGTCTGGCTGGCCCAAACAGGAGATGCAACATGTTGACGTCCATGCGCGTTATGGTTCTTGCCTCACAGAAAGGCGGATCCGGCAAAACGACCCTTTCGGGCCACCTTGCAGTGCAAGCCGATCGCAACGGTGAGGGCCCGGTCGCCCTGATCGATACCGACCCCCAGGGCAGCCTGGCTGAATGGTGGAATGCCCGCGAAAGCGACAGTCCTGCCTTTGTTCAGTCCTCGCTGCAGACTTTGCGAGAAGACCTCGAAGCGTTGCGTGACCAGGGTTTCAAGTTGGTTGTGATCGATACCCCGCCCGCCGTGACGAAAGCGATCGCACAAGTTGTCCAGTTCGCCGATCTTGTGGTCCTGCCGACGCGACCCAGCCCACATGACCTTCGCGCCGTTGGCGCCACGGTTGATATTCTCGAGGCCCAGGGCAAGGCCATGGTGTTTGTCCTTAACGGTGCGACGGTACGCGCCCGGATTACCGGTGATGCTGCGGTTGCGCTGTCACAACACGGTACTGTCGCACCGACCACCATCCACCACCGCGTCAACTTCGCATCCAGCATGATCGATGGCCGGACCGTGATGGAAATCGACGAGAACGGCGCCTCGGCCAAGGAGGTCGTGGCCCTCTGGGACTATCTTTCGGAGCGGATCAAGCGGCGCCACATCGTCGCCTTGCCGGCCGAGCAGACCCAACCAGCCCCGACCCACAACGTGGTCGCCATCCCCAATCCGATTGCGCCCGAGGGCATGCGCCCAACCCGGCCTTTCGGACGGCGTGGCGGTCCCGAAGCCCAGGCTGTTTGAGGATGTTTCAGGAGCGCAACCAATGACCGAACAAACCGCGCGACTTCACGCCGGCCTGCTTGCCAAGAAGGGC
>JABIUG010000280.1 GCA_018700655.1 Rhodospirillaceae bacterium
CCTCTCCCATGCGCGGGACAAAGGCTTGAAACTCCTGGCGAACGTCGGGGTAGAGAACATCGAAGGGATCGACATCGCGGTCCAGACAGACCAGAACCATCGGACCCACTTCGTCCACTGCGACCTGCTGCAACGAGACGGTACCGGAATCAAAGCCGCAGACGTTGTCGGCGTTGGGTGCGGCTCGCAACGCACCGTCCAGACCATAGGCCCAGGCGTGATAGGGACAAGTGATGGCGACCTTCAGGTTGCCCTTGCCTTTGAGTAGGCGATGGCCCCGATGCTGGCAGACATTGAAGAAGGCGCGCAGCACACCATCACGCCCGCGAACAATCGCGACATCATGTCCGGCGATACGTGCGGTGATGAAATCGCCCTTACCGGCGACATCCTCGCTGTAGCCAGCCGGCTGCCAGCAGCGGCGAAAGATCAGCTCTTCCTCGCGGGCGTAAATCCCAGGGTCGGTGAAGCAGCGTGACGGCAGCGTCAGTTGAATGCCGCTGTTGTCGTTCGAAACCTTTTCGGGAAGCGCCATGATCCTCACTCCAGAGCAAGCGGGAAACGGACTGCGATGAAATTACTATTTGCTACTTTCTGCGGATTGTCATCGCCTTCGAGACTGTCATGCCAAATCAGGTTTCGTCGCTGGCGGTGATTGATATGCCACCGGCCAGGTGTTCGCCGGAGTCGACCACGAGGGTTTGGCCGGTGATGGCTGTGCCTCCGGCCAGGAACCACAGCACGGTCTCTGCAATGTCGTCGGCGACTACCATTCGTTTGAGCGGGAGCTGTTGGGTCAAGGCAGTGGTGAAGGCGTCGTAGCCGTCATCGCCGATCCCGCGACGCCCCCAGCGTGTGTCGACATAGCCGGGGCAGACGGCGTTCACCCGAACATCGGGCGCCAGTGCCCGCGCAAGCGAAAGCGTGAGGGTGTTAAGCGCCGCCTTTGAAGCGGCATAGGCCGGGCTGCTGCCCGCACCGGTAAAGGCCGAGAGTGACGACATGGTCACGATCGAACCACCGCCTGAGGCTTTCATCAGGTGCGCTGCGGCGCGGGCTGTCTGCCAACAGCCGATCAGGTTGACCCCGAAGATATGCTCGAAGTCTTCCTTGTTGAGGCCTTCCATGTCACCCGGCGCGACGAACTTGGTGACGCCCGCGTTGCTCACCAGCCCGTCCAGCCGACCCCAGTGTTTTTCGGCAGCAGCGGCCAGCGCGCGGCAGACACTGTCGTCGGAAACATCACCCTGGACCACGACCGGGTCACCGCCGGCTTCGCGGCACAGCCTTTCGGTTTCGCGGACCTCGTCTACGCTGCGCGTGTAGTTCAGCACCACACCCCAGCCAAGACGGGAGAGATGGAGCGCAATGGCGGCGCCGATTCCGGTCGCTGAACCTGTAACGATGGCGGCGCGTTCACATGCCATCAGCGGTCGCACCTGCGGCGATGAAGCCGTCGATCTCTGTATCGCTGTAACCGGCATCGCCCAGGATTGTGCGGGTGTACTGGCCATAGACCGTGGATGGTTTTTTCGGTCCGCCCGGAGTCGCTGAGAACTTCACGGGAAGACCAAGGGTCTGGACTTCGCCTGCTACGGGGTGCTGTTGTGTCACGACCATTTCACGCGCGATCGCCTGGGGGTCGCGATGCATCTCTGGAATGGTGTTGATGGGCCCCGATGGCATGCCGGCGGCCTCCAACTCCGCGATCCATTCGGCGGTGGTTTTGACCGACATCTTTTCGTTCAGGATCGCTTCGAGTTCCTTGACGTTTTTCATGCGGTTCTCGTTGGTGTCGAAGCGCGGGTCATGTTCCAGGCTGGGATCGACCAGCGCGCAGAACCCACTCCACATCCAGCCGCCCGAACTGATGGTGATGTAACCGTCGCTGGTCTTGATCGCCTGATACGGCGCCGACAGGGGATGGCCCGATCCCAGAGGCTGGGGCGCCTCGCCGGTCGAGAAGGTCAATGCCGTGTGCCAATAGGTCTGCACGATGCCGGCCTCGAACAGCGAGGTGTCGACCATCTGGCCTTCGCCGGTCACTTCGCGGTGACGCAGGGCGGCGCAAACTCCCATCGAGAGCAGGATCCCGGCGGTGATGTCGGTCATCGGCACACCCGGCTTGACCGGCGGACGACCGGGGCCTTCGCCGGTGACACTCATGATGCCGGACATACCCTGTGCCATCAGATCGTATCCGGGGCGATCGCCATAGGGGCCTGTGCGGCCGAAGCCACTGACCGCGCCATAGATGATCCCCGGGTTGGTCTTGCGTGCGTCCTCGTAGCCGACACCCAGTCGGTCAAGCACACCGGGCCGGTAGTTTTCGACCACGACATCGGCGCTTGCGATCAGGCGATGGGCGATCTCGACGCCTTCCGGGGTCTTCAGGTTCAATGGCAGACCGCGCTTGTTGCGGTTGACGATCATGTAGGAGGCGCTGACGCCGTTGATCCAGTAGGGATCATCGGCGTTGTGCGAGCCATCGGCCTCATAGGGCACACGTTCGATCTTGATCACGTCGGCGCCCATGTCAGCCAGCATCATGGTGCAGGTCGGGCCGGCCATGACATGGGTGAAGTCGACGACGGTGACGCCGTTCAGCGGTCCATAGCCGGTCTCCATGATCTAGCGTCCCTTGAACTGCGGCTTGGTTCTGTCGGCAAAGGCGGCCCGGCCAATGTCGTAATCCTCGGTGGCGAAGCAGGCATAGGGCTCGGCCAGTTCTTCTGGCGTCAACGGTGCGGGATCCTGCAGGCGTTTGGCGAACTTCTTGTGCCATCGTGCCGAGAGCGGTGCGTTGGCGGCGATCCGCTCGGCCATGGCGTAGACCTCGTCCTCGACCTTGTCGTCAGGCACGACCCGGCTGATCAACCCTATCTCCAGCGCCCGGCTGGCCGGGAACTGTGCCGCTTCGAGCAGGATCTCCAGGGCATGGGCGTGGCTTACCAGGCGTTTGAGTTTGGCAATGTCATCATGGCCATAGGTGATGCCCAGGCGACCCGCGGGAATCGCGAAGGTCGAGGATTCCCCGGCGATACGGATGTCTGTTTCGGGCAGCAGGCCCATGCTGCCGCCAATGCAGTAGCCCTTGATCAGGGCGATCACCGGATGGCGGCATCTGGCCAGGCCCGGGCCCCAGGAATCTTCATAATCCTGGGCCTGGTTCGGGTCGTCACGGCGATCCTTGAACTCGCTGATATCGGCGCCGACGCCGAATGCGCGGTCGCCCGCACCACGCAGCACGACGACACGCAGGTCGTCATCGGCCGACAACATGTCGAAGGCATCGGACATCCCGCGCGCGGTCGCCGTGTTGATGGCGTTTAGCTTTTCGGGACGGTTGATGGTGACCGTGGCGATAGGCCCGTCGCGGTCGACCAGGATAGTCTCAGGCAGGGTGCTGTTCATGGCGCGATCTTTGACCCGTGGGTCGCAGATCGCAAGTATGGCCATGCTATTGGGCGGCCTGCCGCGACGTCATCGCTGCATCCAGCCCGGCTTCGATATCGGTCAGGAGGTCTTCGATGTTCTCCAGACCGACCGACATGCGCACGAGGCCCTCGCTGATGTCGTGTTTGGCGCGTTCTTCGGGCGAGTAGGCGGCATGGGTCATGCTGGCTGGATGTTGGACCAGCGTTTCGCTGTCACCCAGGCTGACCGCGCGGGTGACCAGATCGAGCCCGTTCATGAAGGCCATGCCGCCCGCCATGCCGAAGCTTCTCCCGGAAAGGTCGCTGTGGTCACCGAGCATGGCGCAGTCACGTATGAACATCTCCTGGCCAGGGTGCTGGCGTTTGCGGCTGCGATTCTTCCCCATCGGCGCGATGATTGCGATGTTCAGCCGGTTTTCTGCCTTTGCGATGACAACATCACGCAGGTCGCACTGGCGCTTGCCTGCTGGCGTCTGGGTCTTGCGCATGCCCCACTCGCCCCCTCGATGCCGCAGGACCGCCTGATTGATCTTCTGAGCCATGACAAGATGCCGGTCATCGTGGCCGATGCGGCCTGTCACGCGGAGCTGCACCGCGGTCTTGAGGATCTGGTGACGCTTTCGCTGTTGCCCGAACCTTTCGACCCAGCAGTCGAATTCCCCGGATTACCGGATCCCGATGTCGCGGGATCGATCATTTTCACGTCCGGATCGACCGGGGCCTCCAAGGGAATTGTGCACAGCCAGAGTGGCCTGCCCCGATGAGGTGGTCCACCTTCTAAGTTAGAGTCCGGCGGTTGTGGTCGCCCTGCTGGGCTGACCGGAGCGTAGCGTAGGTCAGACCTGCAGGGCGCGGCAAGATGGCTTCGGGAGCCGGTGGTTTGTAGCCC
>JABIUG010000032.1 GCA_018700655.1 Rhodospirillaceae bacterium
GCAGCCCTGATAGGGGTCGTTGCAGACGATGATGTCGCCGGGTTTCCATTCCTCGCGCGGAATTCTGGCGAACATGTAGCGGATCGCCGTCGACATGATGCCGAGCTGGGCCGGGATCGTCTCAGCCTGCGATAGCATCTCACCCTCGGGCGTGAACAGCCCGCAGGCATAATCGTACATGTCCCAGATGATCGAGGAGAACGCGGAACGGCGCAGCGCCACCGACATCTCCTCGGCGATCCCCGCCAACTGATGCTGGAAGACATCGCGTGTGATGGGGTCGATCTCAGCCATGATACTCCCCCCTCTACTCCGCCGCTTCGGCGATGACATAACCCTCACCCAGGTCGTGGACAGCGAGTGCTTCGTCACGCTCTTCCGGGTCGCCCCAGCCACCGCCGCCAGATCCGACAACACGAAGAACCTCGCCGCGCTTCATGATTCGAGAGGGAATGCGCGCAAGCATGACCTCTTCATGATCGGTGCCGGGATTCATGACAAACGCCGCCTTTCCGCCCGGTCCGCCCCTTTCGACACCCCAGGGCGCAGTTTCATCACGCTGTTGCTGGGAATCGCCGATCAGCATGCCGCGCTCGGTCAGCAGTTCGAAATCACGCAGGATCCCGAGACCGCCGCGATGACGTCCCGTGCCGCCTGAATTGGGCACCAGTTCGGTCCGGAGCACACGCACGGGGCTGATGGTCTCCACGACCTCGGCCGAGATGATGCTGCAGTTGCCGCCATGGGTATCGACGGCGGTCAGTCCGTCACGGGTCGCCGAGGCACCCATGCCGCCGCCGACAATGTCGGACACGACATAATAGGGCTGACTGCCATCATCCTCGCGGACCTCCGCCCTGTCGTCATGACCGCCCAACACGAATGCAGAAAACGATACCTGTGACCCCGCAGCAGAGAGTTCGGGGCACAGAGGAACCATGGCCTTCAGCACGACATCGGCCAGGGCCTGCTGGGTGTGGTGGCGCGTGGCGACCGCCGCCGGTCGATGGGGATCGAGGATCGAGCCCTTGCGCATCTTCACCGTAATCGGGCGCACACAGCCTTCGTTCTGGGCCAGCGTCGGCGTCGTCACACACTTGACGGCGTAATGCGACATCGAGAGCGTCGAACACTCGGGGTTGTTGAGGGAGAACGGTCTCTGATCGCCCGACCCGGTGACATCGACATCGACCTCGTCGCCCTTGATCGTGACCTTTGCATGAAGCAGGAAAGGTTCCAGCGACGACACATCGTCCTCGACAAGAATCTGCGCTTCCGCGGTGCCATCCGGCAGAGCTGCAATCGCCCGGCGCGCATAGGTTTCGGCGTAATCCAGACAAGCTTTGGTCAGCGCGGCAAACTGTTCATGGCCGTAACGTTCGGCCAACATGGCGACACGCCGCTCGCCGGTGCGGCAGCCCGCGATCTGGGCGCGCAGGTCACCCTCGACGAATTCGGGCAGACGGACGTTGGCGCGCATGATGCGGAAAGCCGTGTCGTTCGGGACGCCCTCCTCGAGCAGCTTGAGCGGCGGCAGGATCAGGCCTTCGGCAAAGACTTCCTCATTGTCGGGCCCGCCCGAACCCGGCAGGCGCCCGCCAATATCAAGATGATGGGCGATGGTCGAGGTGATCGCCACGATCTCGCCGTCGTGGAACACCGGGCTGAAGAGGCAGATATCCATCGTGTGGGTGCAGCCGCGATAGGGATCGTTGCAGACCAGCACGTCACCGGTCTTCCAGACCTCTAGCGGGAACTCGCGGAACATATAGCGCAGCGCGGTCGACATGATGCCGAGCTGGGCCGGGATCGTATCGGCCTGGGCGATCATGTCGCCGTCGGGCGCAAAGAGCCCGACCGAATAATCCCACATGTCCCAGATGATCGAGCTGTAGGCCGCCCGGCGCAGGGCAGTCGACATCTCGTCGGCGATACCGGTGAGCTGGTGCTGGAAAACATCCCGGGTGATGGGATCGATGGTGCTCATGTCCCGACCCCGATACGGATCACCCCGCCATCGGTCACCGTCGCATGTTGCCCGCCAAGCACGACCGTCGTGGTGTCGCGCTGGATGATGACCGCCGGCCCGGCCAAGGCGTGACCAGGTTGCAGGTCGGCACGATGGTAAACCGGCGTGTCGTGATACCCCTCGTCGACGTCAAGGCAGACCGGGCGATGTGAAGCCGGTTCCGGCGTTTCCGATACCTGGGTGCCAGCGGTCGGCAGGGCTGCCTTGGTCGTGCGCCCGAAGCCCTCGACCCTCAGGTTCACGAACTCGACCGGAGCCTCGGAATCGGTATGACCATAGGCCTTTTCATGGTGCTCATGGAACGTTGCCGCGACCGCTTCGGGCTGCCACCAGCCTTGCGCGCCTGGTTCCGGCAGCGGCACCAGAAGTTCATGGAACTGACCACTGCAGCGCATGTCGGCCAGGAAACGGAAGCGCCGGTCCCCGGCAGCAATGCCGTCACGGCCCAGCGCCTGATCGAGTTCATTACGCAGGGTCGTCAGGCGTTCCGTCAACTCGGCTTCCTCGACCTTGACGAAACGGCGCTGGAACGCAGTCTGTGTCGTGTGGCGGATATCCGACATCAACAGGCCCTGGGCGGCATAGACGCCAGGGTTCAGTGGTACCAGGACCTCGGCCATATCGAGATCTCGCGCCATGAAGGGCGCATAGATCGGGCCCGCTCCACCAAAAGCAAGCAGGGCGAAATCGCGGATATCGAGACCACGCTCGACCGAGAGCTTGCGGATCGCCTGAATCATGCCGGCACTGGCGACACGCACGATGCCCAGCGCCGCGGCCTCAAGCGAGAGGCCAAGCGGTTCGGCGACATTCTTGCGCACGGCGTCGCGCGCCAGCCCGGCATCGAGCGGGATTTCTCCACCCAGAAACTCGCCGGGATGCAGGATGCCCAGGACCACGGCGGCATCGGTCACCGTGGCATCGGTTCCGCCCTGGCCGTAACAGGCAGGGCCGGGTTCAGCACCCGCCGATTGCGGGCCGACCCGCAGGCCGCCGCCCAGATCGACGTGGGCGATCGATCCGCCACCCGCGGAGATCGTCTCGATATCGAGGGTCGGCAAACGCAGCGGCTGACCGTCAATATGACGTTCGGTCACCATGCGCGGCTCGCTCGCTGCAATCACGGAGAAGTCGGCAGAGGTCCCTCCCATGTCGAAGGTCACGAGATCGGGCACGCCGAGTTCCTGGGCCATCGCGGCCCCTGCGATGACACCGCCAGCCGGGCCCGACAACAGCATGGCTGCGGGGTTGTCACGCGCCGATTGCGGGGTCGCGACACCGCCATCGCTGCGCATCAGGCGCAGCGGCGCGGCGACACCATCGCCGGCCAGCGCCTGATCAAGGGTCGAGACATAACGATCAACCACCGGACCGACATAGGCCGCGATGGCCGTGGTGTTGGCACGCGGGTATTCCTCGATCTGGGGGTTGACCCGGCTGGAGAGATAGATTGGAACCCCGGGCAATGCGCGGGCGATCTCATTTTCCAGCAGAACTTCATGGGAGGCATCGAGAAACGAGAAACCCAGACAAACCGCCACGGCTTCAGGCTCGAGCGTAGCAAGTTCTGCCGCAACACGTTTGGCTTCGTCCTGGCTCAATTCGGTGACGACGTTGCCGAAGGCGTCACGGCGTTCGTCGACTTGGATGATGCGCGAACGCGGCACAACAGGAGGGGGTTTCGACTGGGAGAGACGATAGAGATGCGGGCGCATCTGATCGCCGATCTCGAGCACGTCACGCATGCCCTCCGTGACCGCCATCGCGACCTTGGCCCCGTTGCGCGTCAGGAAAGCGTTGGTTCCGACCGTGAAGCCATGGACAAAGATATCGATCTCGCCAGGCGCAATGCCGGCCTGATCAGAAAGGCGGCGAATGCCCGACAGCACCGCATCGGCGCGCCCCGGCGTCGACGGCACCTTATCGAGATGCACCGCACCGGCTTCGGCATCGATCAGAACAAGGTCGGTAAAGGTGCCCCCGACATCAGCAGACAACGTACGCATGCGCCACTCCCATATTCAGGCAGCAAATCATGCCCTATAGAGCGGGATTGGCAAGGCGAACAGTCCTCAGCGCGCAGCCAGTTGCGCCTCCAGTTCCTCGATTCGCTGGTGCAGCGGCAGGATGGCCTCGGCGATATGGGCCTCGGTGTAACGTTCGGTGATGTGCTGGGGACAGTTCCAGTCCATCGCTTCGGCGCGGATCAGGAAGCCGCGTTCGACCTTGGCGCGGTAGTCGGGAAGGCGCAGGCTCTCGAGGGTTTCGCTGTCGTCGGGATCGATCACCGAAACATGGCCCAGCAGTTTCAGGCGGCGTTTGTTGGGATAGTCCATGAAGATGATCGAGATCCGGTCGTCACCCGCAAGGTTGCCGACGCTGACATACTGCTTGTTGCCGCGAAAATCCGGCAGGCCCAGGGTTTTGTCGTCAAGCACACGCACGAACCCTGCAGGCCCGCCACGATACTGGACATAGGGCCAGCCGGTTTCGCTCACCGTCGCCATGTAAAAGCTGTCGCGCGCATGGATGAAGGCGGTCTCGGCTTCGCCGAAGCGGGCTTCCTCGGCCGGCGCACCCTCTTCCTTGGCATAAAACCCGCGGCTGCCCATCTTTTCCTGTACGCCGCGCACCGCATCGGTGAAGGCCAGTTCTGCAAACATGCTTCTCGACATCTCTCTTCTCCCCTTCAGAGCCCAAGATCGCTCAGGCCCGGATGATCCTGTGGTCGCGGCCCCTGGGGCCAGTGAAAGAGCCGTTCGCTCTTGTCGATCGCGAGATCGTTGATGCTGGCGTGACGCTGGCGCATCAGGCCGTTTTCGTCGAACTCCCAGTTCTCGTTGCCATACGACCTGGTCCACTGGCCGGTATCGTCGTGCCATTCATAGGCGAAACGCACGGCAATCCTGTTGTCGCCATGGGCCTGCTCGCGATCACCGCCGTGTTCCAGCTGTTCGACACGACGCAGGCGGTCGCGGCGGGCATCTTGCGCGGCATGAAGGACACCCGCGTGCCGATGCTCTACGCCATGGCAGGCTACTGGGTCGTCGGCATCCCCACGGCAGTTGTGCTGGGGCTTGGCACCGACTTTGCCGGCAACGGCATATGGTGGGGCATGACCGCAGGCCTGGCGGCAACCACGGCCCTGATGACCGGGCGCGTGGTGCGGCGCTTGCGGCGAGACTAACGCCCCGTCGTCACGGAAACGCCGCATTGCCCGATCAACCTCCTGCAATGAACACCCGGAGAAAACTCCTGTTGGCCATCGGTGGTGCCACAGTTGCGGGGTCGGGCGCGGCTTTGTTCTGGCAGCGCGGCTGGGGTGCGGCTATGTGGCACCCGCTCGTGCTGAGATTGCGCGGACGCCGTACGGTCGAAGAGGTCGTGGCGGCTCTGGGCCACCAGGCCATGGCACGGCTTCAGCCGGCTCTCTCTGCGGCGGGCGTCACAGAGCCACCCCGGCGCCTGCGTTTCATTGGGCTGAAGAACGAAGCATCGCTCGAGATGTGGGGCCAGGCTGGCGGGCTCTGGCATCCGATCAAATCCTATCGGATTCAGGCAGCCAGTGGACAGGCCGGGCCCAAGTTGCGCGAAGGCGACCGCCAGGTACCGGAAGGCCACTATGCGATCACGCACCTCAACCCCAACAGCGCCTTTCATCTTTCGCTCGGCATCGGTTATCCGAACGCGGCAGACCGGACGCAGGGCGAACTGGACGAGCGCGAAGACCTGGGCGGCGACATCATGATCCACGGCAAGGCCGTATCAATCGGCGGTCTCGCGATGGGGGATGAAGCCATCGAGGAGATTTTTGTCCTGGTGGAAAGGATCGGCACGGCCAACACCGATATCGTGATTGTCCCCCACGACCCGATGGAACGGCCAGCGGTCGATGATCGGCCATGGGTCAGCGCCCGCTATGCAGAACTCCTCGCACGCTTGCAGGAAACGCGCGGAACGTAGCTAACGCTCCGCCACCACCGAAGCTGCCATCTGGTGGTGCACGAGGCGGGCGTAAAGGCCGCTCTGGGCGACGAGTTCGTCGTGTTTGCCCTGTTCGGCGATCCGTCCGTTTTCCATCGCGACGATCAGGTCGGCGCTCCGCACCGTAGAAAGGCGGTGGGCGATGACGATGGTTGTGCGGTCGGCCATCAGTTCGGCAAGGGCGTGGCGTACGGCC
>JABIUG010000281.1 GCA_018700655.1 Rhodospirillaceae bacterium
GATCGTGTCAGCGCGGGCGAGCCAGACCAGTGCCAGTTCAACATGGTCGTGCCAGCCGTCACCCTGCCACCATACCGGAAGGTGACCACGCAATTCATAGAACCGGCGCACGTCGGTATCGCTCGATTCAATTACATCGGGGGCATAGAGAGCCGCGTTAAGACGCGCGACCACGTCGCTGCGTTCCTGTGCCTGTGCTGCCATTGCGCTTGCGACAAGGCCGCAGCCGAGCAGGAGAGTGGTGGTGATTTTATGCAACATGATGGCCCCCATCATTCTACGACGCCAACCTGACACGTTAGAGATGGTGAGGGCTTACGGATGCTGCCAGTTGAAGCGAACGAGTCCGTGCGCGCCGTCACCGTCTTGTCGTCGATGTGACATCATTGCAACGCATTGTGGCGGGAATGCGACGGCTGGATGGGCGCAATTCGGGCGAATCAACGCGAGGCGTGGATTCACTGCACCAGTCGGGGCCTCAACACGTCCAGACGGCGATCGGCTGATCCCTGCCACGCAGGTGCTGTGGTCCGGCATTGATCAGTCCGGCCAGAGCCTGCCTGCCTGTTGGCTGATCGTCGTTGTCGAGGGCGCATGCCAGGGCGTCACTGACCGCAAGACGCACGCTGAGTTCCCGCGTGAGAACTTCCAGCCTGCTGGCCACATTCACGGTATCGCCCAGCACGGCATATTCCAGGCGTCGCTCCGAACCGATGTCGCCCAGCACGATCGAACCATAGTGAATCCCGATCGATATCCTGATCGGGTCCTCTGCGGCCTCTTGGCGCTCGACGTTCCAGGCTTCGATATCGGCCAGCATGTCGAGGCTGCAGCGCATCGCATTGGCGGCGTCATGGGGCCCGGGCTCCGGCGTTCCGAAGGTTGCCATGAGGCCGTCGCCCAGAAACTTGTCGAGCGTCCCCTGGTGCTCGAAGACACGTGCTTCCAGTCTGGAGTGGAAGGCACGCAGCAGGGTGACCACCGCTTCAGGTGTCTGTTGTTCGGCCATGCGGGTGAAGCCGACGATGTCGACAAACATCACGCGTCTTGTGAGCGCACCGCGCCCAGCGGCTCGTTCTGTTCGGCCATCTGGTCGACCGTGCTGGGCGGAAAGTGCCGCGCAAGGTTGGCGCGTTCACGGGCGAGGTTGGCCTGTTGAAAGACCAGCCGGGTGTTGCGCCGCCCGTTGACCGCCAGGATGCCCGCAACAATCAGGAAGATCACCAGTTCCTGAACACGATCTGGAAATCCGGGATCGTTGGGGTCGATCGCTGCGAGGATGCGTTCGTGTCCGGCGACGGCCTGCGCGATACGTTCCGACAGATCTGGCATCTGGGTGCCGAACAACGCAACCAGGATCAGTGCGGTCGCCCATAAACCGGTGGTCCAGGTTCCGATCGCAACGATGGTACGCCAGGAATAGGCTAGGGTTGCCGCCGCCAGAATGACATAGAAGTAGCTGAACTCCGAAAGGGTGAACTGGAAGGCCGTGGGCCAGTCTTTCAGACGCCAAGGGTTGGGAAAGACCAACAGGAAGGTCATCAGTGCAAGGTCGACGAAGATCAGACCTAGTTCCGGGCGCGACTGTGTCACCCTGCCGGCACGCAACTGGGCCCAGCCGATCAAGGAGAAAACGCCCAGCGCGGCTTCGTAATAGAGGATTTCAACGGTTGGGTTGAGGAACGGAATCAGCACGGCGATGATCGCCATGGCGACCCAGCGCGCACGCACGGCCAACAACAGTCCGGTGCGTTTGTTTTCGATCAGCGCCTCGCGAATGAAGGGGTCGGCGTTTGCCAGATCGTCATCGCTCAACCCTCCACCACGCCCGCGTGAGAGCTTCTCTTCAAGCACGGCGAACATGGATTGGTCGGACATGGTGGTTCTTTCGGTCATGTGTCGTGTCAGACCCGAAACGATGGGCCTGGCGGTGATTCGATCGGGCTCTAACGTCGCCCTGATAACAAAAGATGCGCTGCCAGGCCGATCATCAGCGAGCCGGTCAGGATCTGTTGCACACGCATCCACATGGGATGGCGTGCAAGAAGGGTACGCAGGCTGCCGCTTGCCATGGCAATCGAGCTCAGGACAATCAGGCCGCAACCGGTCAGTGTCGCACCAAGGACGGCGATCTGGAGCGCGACTGAACCCCTGGCCGGATCGGCGAACTGGGGAAGGAAAGCGAGGAAAAAGAGCAGGATCTTCGGATTGAAGAGATTGACGATCAGGCCCTCGACATAAAGGGCCTTCCACGCCGCCTTGTCCGTGCTTGCGCTGACAGAATAACCGCTGCGGTCGCGCAGCAGCTTGATCCCCATCCAGACGAGATAGGCCGCACCGACATAACGGATGATATCGAACAGCACTGGCGATTGCGCGACAACAACCGCCAGCCCGAACGAGACGAGGGTGGTGTGGACCACCAGTCCCGTTGCGACACCTGCGACCGAGATCAGTCCCGCCTTGGGCCCATGGGCCAGCCCGCGGGCAAAGACATAGGTCATGTCAGGCCCCGGCGTGATCGAGATCGCAATGCTGGCGCCAAGGAAAACAACGAAGGTGGCGGGGTCGAAGAGCATCAGGAACCTTCCTGGCCCAGATAGACGGCAATACGACGTGCTGCTTCGTCGATGTCGTCCATCGAGGCGGCATAAGAGAAACGCAGAAATCCTTCACCCATCGCGCCAAAGCTGGTGCCGTGCACGGTCGCGACGCCACATTCTTCCAAAAGGTCATGACCCAGTTCGCGCGCATTGCGTCCGGTGCCCTCGATGTTGGGGAAGGCATAAAAGGCGCCGCCTGGCCGTGGGCAGCGAAACCCCGGCAGTGCGTTGAGCAGGCCGACAATCACCTCGCGCCGCTCCTGAAAGGCACTGCGCATGATCTCGACGCTGTCCTGTGGCCCCTCGAGCGCCGCGATACAGGCCATTTGCGTTGCGGCATTGTTGCAGGAGTTGGCGTTGACGATCATCTTTTCGATATCGCCAGTCAGGCTATGGGGCCAGATGCCGTAACCCGCGCGCCAACCGGTCATGGCATAGGTCTTTGACCAGCCATCGAGAACGATCAGCCGGTCGCGAATGGACTCATAGGTCAGCAGGCTGCGATGGCGCTGATTGTCGAACAGGAGCCGGCAGTAGATCTCGTCTGAGAGAACCGCGACATCGGGAAAGGCTTCCAGGCCCGCGACCAGCCGGTCGAGTTCGCCATCGTCGATCACGCCGCCGGTCGGATTGCCCGGGCTGTTGATGATGAGCAGCCGGCTGCGCTCGTTGAGTTTGTCCAGCACTTCATCAGCGGAAAAGGAGAACCCGCGTTCTTCATGAAGTTCGATCGGCACGGGCGTTGCGCCGGTGTAGCGGATCATCGATTCGTAAATCGGAAAACCTGGATTGGGGTAGAGAATCTCCGCGCCCGGCTGGCCGAACATCATGATGGCAAAAAACATCGTCATCTTGCCGCCCGGCACGACCATGACCTGTTCGGGCGAAACCTCGACGCCCCGGTGATGCAGGACATCGGCAGCAATCGTCTCGCGCAGGGGCATGACACCGGGGGCAGGGGTATAGCCGTGGTGCCCGTCACGCAGCGCCTTGATTGCGGCCTCGACAATATGGTCCGGCGTCTTAAAGTCGGGCTGGCCGATTCCAAGGTTGATGATGTCGCGGCCCTGGGCGGCAAGTTCGGTCGCGCGGGCCAGAACGGCAAAAGCGGATTCCGAACCAAGGTTTGCCAGATTATCGGCTGTGATCATGGTGTACCGCCAAATTGCTGAAAAGGGCGAGGCAAACTGTTGACCCCAAGGGTGACTTCATCGTACAGACGCGCGCATTAGAGCAAGATCATAACAGGTCAAGTTGACCTGATATGTGAATCTTGCTCTTCTTCAAAGGTATAGAGACCGATTCACGGCACAGGTCGACACGACCTGATCTGATCGGTCTCCAGGCAACCTTGGTGGTGGCTATAGCTCAGTTGGTTAGAGCGCCTGGTTGTGGTCCAGGAGGTCGTCGGTTCGAGACCGATTAGCCACCCCATCCCCCCCAAGCCCAAGAGCGAATCATGATCACGCGGAAACACGAAGTGGTTCCGGGCGATCATGTGGATCCGCTCGTTGTCTATTAAGGTCAGAGCAACTTCACAGGATCATGAGCAATCACGCAGCGATTCCGCATGAACCTGATTTGCTCTGAATGTGAACACGATCGACGTGCCAGCGGCTTTGCCGGAGGTTAGGATCGCGATGTCATGCTTTTGCGTCGCCACCTCATCCTGCTGATCGTTTGCTGGTCCGCACCGACCCTGGCGTTCTGGGACCCGGTGACCTCGGAGTGCCGTCCGCCGGCGCTTGAGGGCACGGCAACGGCAATCGATGGCCATACCCTGAAATCGACGCGCGTCAACGGTCTGGTCGACATCATTCGTCTGGTCAGCATCGATGCGCCGGAACTGCACCAGGATTGCCGGATCGACGGGGAATGGTGGTCCTGCGGTTTTGAAGCCCGCCAGACACTCGACGACCTCCTGGCCGATGCCGATTTGACCTGCCTGCCGTGCGGTTACGAGTCCGATGGCGCAATCACGGCGCTGTGCCGTTCGGGTGAAACCGATATCGGCGCCGAAGTGCTGCGCGCCGGCATGGCGACGTCCTATGCCTTTTTTGCCAACAACCTGCAGTCGGCTGAAGGGCAGGCCGTGACTGCCGGGCGCGGCGTCTGGCAGGGCGATTGGGTTCACCCGACGCAATGGCGTCAAGGCACACGGCTGCGCGAGGGGCCCTGCGTCGCCTGTTACATCCCGCGATAAAAGCTGTTTGGCCGCGATGTTGGCTGTTGCCTTGCCGAGGCCCCGGTGGTGTCATGCGCGCATGTTGTTGCGCCCCATGGCCATCGCGCCTCTCCTAGCCCTGTTGATCTGGGTCAGTGCCCCGCATGCGGCGCTGGCCAGTTGTAGTGACTTGCCCAGTGCGGGCGTCGACTGGAGAAGCTGCAATCTCGCAGGCGTCGGCTTCCCGGATTCCGTGATGGCCGGTGGCAATCTCCGTGGTGCTGCCTTGAGCAATGCCGATCATTCCGGCAGCGATTTTTCCGGGATCGATGGTTATCGTGTGCGCTTTGTCGAATCCGACCTGACCGGCGCGATCTTCGATGGCGCGACCCTGACCGATGCCAGGTTCGACCGCGCTGAC
>JABIUG010000282.1 GCA_018700655.1 Rhodospirillaceae bacterium
CCTGCCGATCAAGAACGTTCTGCACACCGGATCGCCGCATTTCTACCACTTCGGCAACGAAGGTGAGTCCGAGGAAGAGTTCGCGACCCGCCGGGCCAACGAGCTTGAAGAACTGATCCTGGCTGAAGGCCCCGAGACGGTCGCCGGCTTCGTCGCCGAGCCTGTCATGGGTGCCGGTGGCGTCATTCTGCCGCCCAAAGGTTACTATCAGAAGGTCCAGGCCGTGCTCGACAAGTACGACATCCTGATGATCGCTGACGAAGTGATCTGCGGGTTCCACCGCACCGGCCAACTCTTTGGTTGCAACACCTACGGCATCAAGCCCGACATCATGGTTGTCGCCAAGCAGCTTTCCTCGGCCTATCTGCCGATCAGCGCAGTGATCCTGAACGAGAAGGTCTATGGCCCGATCCGTGACTTCTCCGACGAGAACGGCGTGCTCGCCACCGGCTTTACCTATTCGGGCCATCCGGTCCCGGCTGCGGTCGCCGTCGAGACGCTCAAGATCTACGAGGAGATGGATATCGCAAGCCATGTCGCCAAGGTCGCCCCTGTCATGCAGGAGCGTCTCGCGGCCCTGGGCGATCACCCGATCGTGGGTGAAGCCCGCGGTGTCGGCCTGATCGGTGCCTGTGAGCTGGTCAAGAGCAAGGAGACCCGTGAGAACTTTGCGCCTGCGATCGCCTCCTATTGTGGCGACCGCTGCATCGATCACGGTCTGATCCTGCGTGCGGCTGCCGGCAATGCGGTTGCCGCCTGCCCGCCGCTGATCATCACCGAGAGCGAGATCAACCAGATGTTCGACGCCTTCAAGCTGGCGCTCGACGACACCTGGGATTACGTCCAGAAGGAAGAATTGCTGGCCGCCGAGTAACAGCGCGCCAGATTGTTTCGATCACCGCCGGGTCCGCGAGGGCCCGGCGGTTTTCGTTTGTGGATCAGCGTTTGGGGACCAGTTTTTGTGGGTCAACCTGTGATGCGGGCCGGTGACAGGGTTTCAGCCGTGAAGCCGGCAGCAGTCAGACCTTCGGGCAGATCCTGTTCAAGAATCACCGCCGCAGCATAGGCAGAAAGACCGGCCGAGGTCTGGATGCCTGCCCCGCCCTGGCCGATGTTCCAGAAGAAACCCTCGACCTTGGGATCATAGCCGGTCACCGGCAACCGGTCGGCGACGAAACTGCGCAACCCGGCCCAGCGGCTTTCCATGCGGCGGATATCGAGCGTTGTCCATTCCATGATGTTGTGCGCGGCTTGTGCGAGATCGAGTTCGTCGGGCCGGGCGTCACATGGGTCGCTCGGCGTTTCGTCGGCAAGCGAGCCCATGATGAGCCCAGCCTCGGGCTTGAAATAGAAGCTCTCGCCATCATCGGCGGTCAGCGGCCAGGACGTGCAGTCCATCCCCTCGGGCCCCTTGAAGGTGAACGCGGTGCGCCGCATGGGTTGCAGCCCCACCGGGCTAGCGCCTGCCATTTCACCCAGCACATCGCCCCAGGCACCGGTGCAGTTGACGACCAGGGGGGCACTGAAACTGCCGGCCCTGCTCTCGACCTGCCAGGCGCCATCCCTGCGCTCGAGCCCCAGGACATCGGCATCACACACCAGTTCGGCACCAGCCTTGCGCGCCAGGCGCAGATAACCGCCATGGATGGCATGGACGTCGATATCGCCGGCCTCCGGCTCCCAGATGCCCCGCGCCACCTTGTCGGCACGCAGCACCGGGCAATGCTCCAGGCAGGTTTTTAAATCGATCGGAAACAGGATCCGGCCCATGACATGGGAAAGGCTTTCTTCGTCGAAATGAGCATCGGCCGTGTCGTCGCTGATCAACAGCAACACGGCGCGTTTGTTCAGCAGCGGCGCATCGCTGAAACCCTCGGGCGGATTGTCGATGAAACTGCGCGTTTCTTCCGACAGGGCCTGGATCTCGGTGCCGCCGATGACATCGGTGTAATGAGCCGCCGAACGTCCGGTGCTGTGGTAACCCGGTTGCTCCTCGCGCTCGACCATCAGAACACGACGGTGCGGCGCAAGCCGATAAGCCAGCGAGGCGCCGACTGCGCCGGCACCGACAATGATCACATCGAAGTTCTGCATTGACCCCTCCCTCAATCCATCACGACATAACTTTTATTCGGCGGGTTCTTCAACCTCGCGACCGACCCGAACCCCATCTCCGACATCCGGCAGGGATTGGGAAAGCTTCAGCACGAGACCCAGCAGCGGTGGCACCAGGGTGAGCGTCAGAACCGCCGAAAGCGAGAGACCACCGACCACGACCGAACCCAGACCACGATAGAGCTCCGAACCGGCGCCGGGAAACACGACCAGTGGCAACATGCCAAACACGCTGGTCAGGGTCGACATGAAGATCGGCCGGATACGATTTCTCACGGCTTCTTCGATCGCGTCTTCGGCACTCATAGCGTCTTCGCGAATGTGGTGCAGCGTCTGATGCACCAGCAGGATCGCATTGTTGACAACGATCCCGACCAGAATCACGAAACCCAGCATGGTCAGCATGTCGAGCGGCTGGTTCTGGAAAATGTTGAGGACCAGAAGGCCCAGCACACCGCCCGC
>JABIUG010000283.1 GCA_018700655.1 Rhodospirillaceae bacterium
CATGGGCCGGGACCCGGAGCTGATCCCGCTGGCCGATACGATCGGCGATCACCTGCTCTATATCTCCTCGCTACCCTACTGGCGCGGCATGCTCGGCGGACTGGGCCGTCATGCCTGGGGCCACCTCAATGCTACCGAAAAACGCTTCGTGCCGGTCGAAGAGCGGCCATCGGTCATATGGGAGGCCCGCATCTTCCTGGGCCTTTACCTCGCCATCGGGATCATCATGGTCGCGACCGACTGGTGGGCGCCGCTGTTTTACTGGTTGCTACCCCTTCTGATGGGCGAACCGGTGATGCGTTTCATCCGCATGGCCGAACATGTCGGGCGCCCCAACACCAAGGACATGACGATCAACACCCGCACGACGCTGGTTTCGTTGCCCTGGCGTTTTCTGGCCTGGAACATGACGTTCCATGGCGAACACCACTATGCCGCCTCGGTGCCGTTCCACGCCCTGCCGAAACTTCACGAGAAGCTCAAAGGTAAACTCTACTTCGAACCCGGCGGCTACATCGGGGCCCATCGCGACATGCTGGCCCAGATCACGGGAAAGAAGGAACGCCTCGGCGCCCATGTGAGCAGCCATGCCGGATGACGCCTGGGTCGACCTCGTCGCTGTCACCGCACTGGAGCCGGGCGATGTCACCCCGGTCGATCACGGAGGCAAACGCCTTGCCGTCTATGACGCGCCCGATGGCATTCACGTCACGGCTGCCCGCTGTAGCCATGGCGGCGCCGACCTGTGTGACGGTTACTTCGACGGCAAGCTGATCGAATGCCCCCTGCATCAGGGCTGCTTTGATATCCGCACCGGGCAAGCCAGGGGCCGCCCGGCGACCCGCCCGATCAAGACCTATGAGTGCCGCGTCGTCAACGGCATGGTCCAGATCAAGACCAGCTGAAGCTCCAGCCCCCGTGTCATCCCGGCCGAACAACGAGAGAGCTGGGACCTTGAGAAACCGGTGCAACCACGGTTTGGCACGCGGAGACGCGGAGGTCGCGGAGAAACAAAATTGATTCTGCGGCTTCGCCGCAAACAACGGGCAGCAAGAACTCTTTGTCTGCGCGAGCGCCACCAATTCGGTGTTGCCCCTTTTTGGCTCGCAGCGAAGCCGCAGAAGTTGCCTTGTTTCTCCGCGACCTCCGCGTCTCCGCGTGAGCCCTTCTACTTCCTGGGCCGCAACACGTGGTGGTGGGCTTCGTCATAGAGGCGGCTGTCGCGGAAGGTGGCGTTGCCCAGAACCTGACCAACCAGGATCAGCGCCGTGCGCGTGAACCCGGCGGCTTTCACCTTGGGCCGGATATCGGCCAGCGTGCCGGTGATGAAGGCTTCATCGGGCCAGCTCACCCGGTAGGCAACGACAACGGGGCAGTCCTCGCCATAGTGAGGCACCAGATCGCGGATCACACGGGCGAGGTTGTTGACCGAGAGATGCACAGCCAGCGTCGCGCACGAGCCGCCCAGCGTGGCAAGATCTTCGCCTTCGGGCATCGCGGTCGCCCGCACCGCTGTGCGGGTCAGGATCACGGTCTGGCTGACATCGGGCAGCGTGAGTTCGGTCTGCAGCGCTGCCGCAGCGGCGGCAAAGGCCGGCACGCCAGGTGTGACGTCATAGGTAATGCCGAGATCATCAAGGCGGCGCATCTGCTCGGCGATCGCGCCATAGAGCGAGGGATCGCCCGAATGCACCCGTGCGATATCCTCCCCCCTGTCGTCGGCTTCTTTCATCAGCCCGATGATCTCGTCGAGATGCATCGGCGCGGTATCGACCACCGTCGCGGCCTCGTCGGCCTGGTTGATCACACCCTCGGGCACCAGCGACCCAGCATAGAGCACGACCGGTGCGGCCTTGATCAGGTTGAGGCCACGCACGGTGATGAGATCAGGCGCACCCGGCCCGGCTCCGATGAAATGAACGGTCATTCAGGTCTCTCGTTTCCTGGCGTAACCGCGCGGTGTGTAAACTGCGGGTTTGCCCAAATGGTTGATGCGGCGTGTCGTGCTTGAGCCGACCAGAACGACACTCATCATGTCGACATCATCGACCGCCAGGTTATCGAGCGTGACATGGGTCATGGCCTCACCCTCGCGCCCGAGCAGGCGTCCGATCAGAACCGGTGTGTCACCCGGGCGATGCTCCAGCAGGGTCAGCCGCGCCATTTCGAGCAGGTCACGGCGCCGGCGTGACACCGGATTATAGAAGGCGATCGCGAAGTCACCCTCGGCGGCGGCCTTGACGCGCTGCAGCACAACCTCGCGCGGAGTCAGCAGATCCGAGAGCGAGATCGCACAGAAGTCATGGCCGAACGGCGCACCGGCACGGGCCGAAGCGATCTGGAGCGCCGAGACGCCGGGCACGACATCGATGCCAACGCCGCGCCAGGCCGGCGTATCCTCAAGATCGAGCAACTCGAAAACCAGGCTTGCCATGGCATAGATCCCGGGATCGCCGGAACACAGCAGCGCGACCTTTTTGCCCTGGCCCGCCAGTTCAAGCGCGGCGCGGCAGCGCTCGGTCTCTTCGCCCAGCGGGAAATCGTGACGAGCCTTGCCGCGCATCAGCGGGCCGGCAAGATCGAGGTAATAGTCATATCCCACGACATCACTGGCGCCGGCGATCGCGCGGCTGGCCTGGGGCGTGCGCAACGCGGCATCGCCCGGGCCAAGGCCGACCAGCGTGAGATGACCGTGCGGTCTGCCCTGCGCCGCAGGATCGATACCCAGAGGCGCGCGGGCAATCGCACAGGTCGCGCGCTTCGATTTGGCCTTTGCGACAATCAGCTCACCATCGTCTCCGGCAGCTGCCAGCGCGGAAGCCTCGGAAACACCGTGGCAGCCGACCTCGGCGAATACGATATCGGACGGGTTGGCCAGACGCGGTGTTTCAGCTTCCAGGCGGGACGCATTGAAGAAGGCAAGGGGCACCCCGAGCGCCTCGGACACGGCAATCACGGCGAGCTCGTCTGCCTTGAGGTCGATGCTGGTGACACAGGCCACCGCCGCTTCGGCGAGGCCGGCACCGGCCAGCGTCGAGCGCACGAGATCGACCAGCTCGTCGACCGCACAATCGCGTTCACAGCCGACCCCAACCGTCAGAACGGGAGGATGCAAGACCATCGCGCCATCGTCGGACACAACCCTGTCGGTGACGCGCACGGTCTTGTTGCCCTCGGCACCAAACGGGAGGTCGCTTTCGGTGAGCCAAGAGGCATCACCGGTTTCGACCTCCAGCGCGACCGCTTCACCGGCCAGCATCGCTGCCATGACGTCCTTGGCAATTGCCGGGTCGGCCACGCCCCAGCCCACAGGCATGGCATCAAGTGCGGCGGAGAACCGGACATCGCCTGCGGTGGTGATCGCCGCCGCGCCGCCCAGCACCTCGGCACAGTGTCGGGCCAAGGTGTTCGCGCCGTGATGCCCGCCAAGCAAGGGCACCGCGCTTGCGCCGTCTTCAGAGACCGCCACGACAGGGCCTTCGGTCAGCTTGTTGTCGAGCAGCGGCGCGACCGCACGGATCAGGATTCCCGCGGCACAGACGCCGATAATGGGCACCCCGGCGGCAAAGAGCGTTGCCAGATGTTCCATCGTGTCGTCGAACGCCGCATCAGCAGTGACACGGCGGGCCAGACCGTGGACGGCGGCATCGGGCAGGGATGCCGAAAGACGTTCGGCGGTTTCCAGACCCGAGGAACCCAGGCAGATCACCGCTGCACCCGATGGCAATGTCATCGCCAGGCCTCGCCGCGTCGATGGATCAGGATCATCGAGAAATAGGGCACCTTGGCGGCATCGATCTCGGCAAAAGGCAACACGACCTGATCGGCCATGGTGGCATGTTCGACATAATGGGCGCGATCAACCAGATCGAGCGCTTCAAGAACACGGCGAACCTTGCCGAGATGGCGTCCCACCTTGATGATTGCGGCGGCATCGACGTTCGCTAGCCGTTGCAGCATCTCGTCTTCGTCGACAAGTCCGGGGCAGATCATCAAGACGTCGTCACGCGCAGCAAGCGGTGCGCCGGCGGCAGCCGGACAGGCCAGCAGCGAAGAGACACCGGGCACGACCTCGACCTGGTGCTGCTCGGAGAGGCGGCCAAAGAGATACATGAAGCTGCCGTAGAAAAACGGATCGCCTTCACAGATCGCAGCGACATCGCGCCCGGCATCGAGATGTTCGGCGATGTCGATCGCAGCCTGGTCATAGACTGCCTCGACCGGAAAACGGTTGAGATCGAGCGGCATGCGGATCGCGATCTCGGTCTGTTCTGGCGAGAGAAAACTCGCGACGATCGAACGCGCCAGGCTGTCGCCGTGTTCGGGCGCGGGATAGGCAACCACCGGAACGGTGGTCAACAGGCGGTGGGCCTTGAGCGTGATGAGCTCAGGGTCGCCGGGGCCGACACCAAGGCCAAAAAGGGTTCCCCTGGTCATGGTTTGATCGCCCGCCATTGGGTGACCGGCATCATCGGGCGCCAGCCGGTCAGACCGCCGACCGGTTTGGCGCGCGAGACGGCGAGGCGCACGAGTTCGCCGCCTCTGGTTTCATGGAGCAACATCAGGACCTTTTCGCTTTCAAGGGTAACGGCGTTGGCGACCATCCGGCCGCCGCTCGCCAGGGCATCCCAGCACATTTCAGCAACACCAACGGCCGTGACTCCACCGCCAATGAAAATGGCGTCGGGAGCATCAAGCTCCTGCAGCGCATCAGGCGCGGATCCGGCAACAATGCGCAGGTTCGGGGTGCCGAGGACGGCGGCGTTCTCGGCCATCATGGCGCGGCGACCATCATGGTGTTCGATCGCGATCGCAGCGGCGCGATCGGCAGCGCGCATCCATTCGATCGAGACCGAACCGCAGCCGGCCCCGACATCCCACAACAGCTGTCCCGGCATCGGCGAGAGCGCCGCCAGCGTGACGGCGCGAACCTCGCGTTTGGTCATCTGACCGTCATGGCGAAAGGCCCCATCGGGCAGGCCCGGCGTGCGCGCCAGAACTTTCGCGCCGGGCTCGGCAACCAGCTCCACGGCAATGGTGTTGAGATTGTCCACGTTTTCCTCGATCCCCGCTGCTGCGGTGCCAGAAAGGCAACGCTCGCGCGGGCCGCCCATGTGACACAGCACGTGGATGTCGCTTGGCCCGAAACCAGCGTCGGTCAGCCGCCGCGCGACTTCTGCGGGCGTCGTGGCGTCTTCAGAGAGAAGGAGCAGCTTCTGGCCCGGCATCAGGTGCGCGTGCAGCAGATCAAGCGGGCGACCATGAAGCGTGAGCTGCGTGGTCTCTGCCATCGCCCAGCCCAGCCGGGCACAGGCCAGCGAAAAGGCCGAGAGCCCCGGCAGCACGACCACAGCATCCCGCCCGAACCGGTGTATCAGCGTGACACCGATGCCGTAGGACATGGGGTCGCCGGTCGCCAGGACACAGACCCGGCGACCTTCCAGCCCGGCCAGGCGCTCAACGGTTTTGCTCAGCGGGCTTTCCCAGGCCAGACACTCAACGGAGGTCGGCCCGATCAGTTCGAAATGGCGTTCGCCACCGACCAGCACTTCGGCCCCCTCGACCAGGGCACGCGCGCCCGGCGTCAGGTCCACAAGACCATCCTCACCCAGCCCGATAATCGAAAGCCATGGCGTCATCAGATCCCTCCCATCAAGGCGTTGACCCCGGCCGCGGCCATGGCGCTGCCGCCACGCCTGCCATGGACCGTGACATAGTCGAGACCACTGTCGGCAAGCGCACGTTTGGATTCCGCCGCACCGACAAAGCCGACCGGCATGCCCAGAACCAGTGCCGGACGAGGGCCACCGGCAGCGATGGTTTCGAGCAGACGGAACAGCGCCGTCGGCGCATTGCCGATCGCCACCACCGCGCCCTCAAGTTTGTCACCCCAGAGATCGGCAGCCGCCCAGGAGCGCGTCGTGTGGTGTTTCTCCGCCCGGTTTGCGGCAGCTTTCGAAGCAACCTTGCAGACAATCTGGTTCTTTGCGGGAAGCCGTCGCGCGATGATGCCCTTGGCGACCATTTCGACATCGCAGAAGATCGGCCTGCCCGCCACAAGCGCAGCATGGCCCTTTGTGGCGGCACCATCCGAAGCGTCGAGATCATCGACGATATCTGGCATGCCGCAAGTATGGATCAAGCGCACGGCCAGCGGCCGCAGCGCTTCGGGCAGACGTGTCAGGTCGGTTTCTGATTCGATGATGCGGCGTGACTCCGCATAGATCGCGGCGCCGTCATTGAGATAGGCAAAGCCTGCCGCGCCATAAGCCGCATCGACATCGACCCTGATCGACCCAGCCCGGGTCCCGGGCCGGTCGACACCCAGAATCCAGGCTTCCTCGCGCTCGATCGTGCGGCGCTGTTTAGCAGTGAGATCAGGTGACCCGGCAAACATCCGGCCCAGTTTGCGCTCGTCATCGGCAGCGGCCATATGGGCCGCGATCGCCTGGACCTGCAGGGCATCCTTGACCGCCGGTCGTGCCGAGACCGGCGTCACAAGCGACGGATAGATCTCGGCCAGAACAATCGGTGTCTTTGCGGTATCGCGCGCCGTCATCGGGGAAAGACCGGTTTCAAACGGCCAGATTCGGCAGCGCTCGCGCAGGCGTTTGTCGGAACGCAACGCTCGAACGACCGGCAGCCCCGTCATGACCTGGCCGCCGACCGAACCGACACCAGCCAGCTTCCAGACCGGCTGGGTGTCCGTGATGGCGTGTTCGCACAGGCGTTTTTCCTCAAGGCCGTGGTCATAACCGGGTTTGGTCATCGCGAGATTACGATAACGCCGCCCGACCGGATGACCCCAGAACGGACCCTCGCCGTGACCGATCAACCGGTTCAGCCGGTCAGCAGCTTCAAAGCGATCGTTGCTGTTGTTTTCGTCGTCATGGACGTCGCGGGCCAGAGTCTGCCAGGCCGCCTTCCAGGGCGTCCCGCGCAAGCCCATGGCCCTGGCGGTTCCGTCGGAATAACCAAACGAGAAATCAAACCCGACCAACACACGTTTGTCCCGGTTCAACAGCCCGGCGAGCACATCGGCCAGGCGTTCGCGCGCCTGATGGCGGGTTGCCGGATTCTCCAGGGCATGCAGGCGCAACCCCGCACCGCTGCGCTCGGCGAGCGCAAACCAGATCGAATCCTTGCCGGTCTTGGGGCGCGTCTCCGCGCTCCAGTCGACCATCAGATAGGCGTCGAACAGGGCCATCGCTCAGGCACAACCAAACGTCATCGCCCCACTTGATGGGGCGATCCATGCCGTCGAACAGCCGGCAAATGCAGGCCGCGAGGCTTGCGCTATGGATCGCCCGGTCAAGCCGGGCGATGACGACAGAGGGAAAGAGGCAGTCATCCGGCCTTCAGGGTCTTTGGCCCCAGGGGGTGGTCGGCATGGGGGTAGGGGTGGTGGCCATGCCCGTCTGCATGGCTATGCCCGTGATCGTGATGCTCATGTCCGTGGTCGTGGCCACCTGCGTCACCCGTGCCGATACCCTCGACATGGTGATGATGGCTTTCCTGCTTCAGCCCGACCTCGTCCTCAAAGCCCAGCACCTGCTCACGGTACTTGCAGGTCTGGCAGTTCATGTTTCCGGTGCCTTCGAGAATTTCATGCACGCGCGAGACGAAGGTATCGACCACCAGCGGGTGGTCTTTGAGGTAACCGGCCTTGACGAACTGGATGTCGGGATGGCGTGCGGCGACCTCGTCGGTCGCGTCATAGATGCGCCGGACCAGGATGCCGGTGAAGAGAAAATAGGGAAACACGACGATGCGTTTGAAGCCGAGTTTCTGGACATGTTCCAGCGCAGGCTCGACCAGCGGAAAGGTGACGCCGGAATAGGCGGTCTCGCCCCAACCAAAGCCCAGGCCTTCCCACAGCAGGCGCGAGACCTTGGCGACATTCGAGTTGGCGTCGGGATCCGAAGCACCGCGCCCGACCGTGACGAGCAGCGTGTCCTGGGGTGCAACCACGCCATGTTCGGCATCAGCAGCCGCCATCGCTTCCTTCACCCGTTCACCGGCGGCGCGCACCATACGCGTGTCGATGCCGAGATCGCGGCCCAGGCGAATGTCGACGCTGTTCTGGGCGGCATAAGTATTGAGCACGCTGGGCACGTCGTTTTTCACATGGCCGGCGGCAAACAACATGCCGGGCACGGCGAGGATCTGTTTGGCGTCGCCTTCGCGCAGCTTGTCGAGGCCATCGCGGATGATCGGCGTGGCAAATTCCAGGAAGCCGTACTCAAGCGGCCAGTCGAAACGGCCCTTGAGGGTTTCGGCGATGGCTGCGAATTCGGTGATCGCACCTTCGTCGCGGCTGCCATGGCCGCACAGCATGACGGCAAGTTCATTCATGGTGTTGTTCCTTGTTCCTGGCTGTTCTTGCATTGACGCCCCGGCGGCTTTGCACCACGTAGACGCCATGTTGTTTGATATCGCACCACCGGTCGTGCTGGCGGCAGCGTTGCTTCTGGACGGGTTCATCGGCGATCCGCGCTGGCTCTGGTCGCGCGTACCCCATCCCGTTGCCGTGCTGGGCAGCCTGATCGACTGGGTCGACCAGCGGGCCAACCAGCGCGACGCGGCAAGCCGCCGCTGGCGTGGAATTCTGGTTCTGATCGCCACCCTGGTTGTGGCGATCGGGCTGGGTTCGGCGGTGAGCTGGCTGACCCATGCGGCAGTCTGGGGCTGGGTTCTTGAAACCCTGATCGTGTTTTCCCTGATCGCACAGCGTGATCTCTATGATCACGTCAAACATGTCGCCGATGCCCTGCGTCGCGACGGGCTGGAAGGCGGACGCTGTGCCGTTTCGCAGATAGTCGGACGCGATCCCGACCAGCTCGATGGGCCCGGCATCTGCCGTGCGGCGATCGAAAGCTGTTCGGAGAACTTCGCCGATGGCGTCGTCGCCCCGGTCTTCTGGTATCTCGTCGCAGGCCTGCCGGGCCTGATGGCCTACAAGGCGGTCAACACGCTCGACAGCATGATCGGGCACAAGACCGAACGCCACCTTGCCTTCGGCTGGGCCTCGGCCCGCTTCGACGATCTGCTCAATCTGATCCCGTCGCGTCTTTCGGGCCTGATTGTCGCTGCCTGCGCCTTTGCCATGCAGGGTGCGGATGGCCGCGAAGCGCTCAACGCCATGTGGCGCGACGCCCGCCAGCACAAATCGCCCAATGCCGGCTGGCCCGAAGCGGCCTTTGCCGGGGCCCTGGGTCTGGCGATCGCGGGCCCGCGCCGCTACCACGGCGAAACCGTGCGTGACGGCTGGATGGGCAACGGGCGCAGCGCCTGCACCCCGCGCGATATCGACGCGACCCTGAAACTTTATGTCTATGCCTGTGTGCTGTGGGGCATCGCGGCAGTTTCGATCCTGGGCTGGATCGACTGAACCACACCGGCTCGATTCCCTATGCCTGAACTCAGCGTTCACGGGCGATCTCCAGCCAGCGGTCGAGATCGGTCGCGATCTCGATCGCATCGGCGACATCATTCAGGGCGGTTTCGATGCCGGCCTCGAAGGCAACGCCGCTCGCGTGGCGGTCCTTGAGACGCGCCAGAAAGGCATGGCGGAAATCGTCAGCGGCAAAAAGGCCATGGAGGTAACAGCCCATCACCCGGCCATCGGCCGATACCGCACCATCGGGTCCACGGGCCAGTTCGATCATCGGACGTGCACGGTCGGCACCTTCGGTGATGCCGATATGGATTTCATAACCCTGCACAGCAGCGCCGCTGACGGGATCATGGCCCGACGATTCGACCAGGCTCTTGTCGCCGGCCAGCGTCGTCGTGATGTCGAGCAGACCCAGCCCCGGTTCTGCCCCGGCGGCACCTTCGATGCCCTGGGGATCAGAGACCTCGCGGCCGAGCATCTGGTAGCCGCCGCACAGGCCCACGACCCAGCCGCCACGCCGGACATGGGCGGCAAGATCGATATCCCAACCCTGGGCCTTCATCGCCACAAGGTCGCCCTTGGTGCTCTTGCTGCCGGGCAGGACAACCAGATCGGCATCACCGGGCAAGGCATCACCGGGCGAGACCAATGTGACCTCGACATCAGGCTCTGCAATCAAGGGGTCGAGGTCGTCGAAGTTGGCGATGCGATCAAACCAGGGTACCGCGACCTTGATCGCCGCGCAGTCGGAGCGCGCCGTCGCGGCATGGCTGTCGAGCGCAACGGCGTCTTCGGCGGGCAGCCGCCTGGCCGCGGCGATATGGGGAAACACGCCCAGGCATTCCAGCCCGGTGCGCTCGGCGATGATTTCGATGGCACTGTCGAACAGCGAAACGTCGCCGCGAAACTTGTTGATGCAATAGGCCCGGATACGGCGGCGCTCGTCGTCTTCAAGCAGGGCCATGGTGCCGACAATGCTGGCGATCACCCCGCCCCGGTCGATATCCCCGGCAAGCACGACGGGAACATCGGCCGCACGGGCAAACCCCATGTTGGCGATATCGCCCGCGCGCAGGTTGACCTCGGCAGGCGAGCCGGCGCCTTCGACGAGCACAAGATCAGCTTCGGCGTCCAGTACCTCGAAACTTTCCAACACCTTCTCGATGAGCTGGGGTTTGAGCGCGTGATAGTCGTGCGCCTGGAATGAACCCAGCACCCGACCCTGGACAACAACCTGGGCGCCCTTTTCCGATTGCGGCTTCAGCAGCACCGGGTTCATGTGAACGCTGGGTGCGATACCGCAGGCCCGTGCCTGGAGCATCTGGGCGCGCCCGATCTCGCCGCCATCAGACGTCACCCCGGCATTGTTCGACATGTTCTGCGGCTTGAACGGCCGCACCCGCAGCCCCCGCCTCGTGAAGGCACGCGCCAGTCCGGCGACAAGCAGGGACTTGCCGACATCGGACCCGGTGCCTTGCACCATGACGGCAGGCGTTGCCATGTTCAGGTTTCACCCCTGAGAATTTCGCGCAGCTGGTCGGCATGCCCGTTCCAGACTTTGCCGGCCTGAATAATCTCGCGGGTTGTCGCTGCCTGGCCGTAGTAGGCCATGTTTGCATCCTGATCGGGGATCAGGAGCGTCCCTTCGATCGCGACCCCCAGGAACAGGCCTTCGCTCGTGCCATAGGCATAGATATCCTGGTTGAATTCGGTCGAGGTCGTCGCTGCCTTGACCTCTGCACCCACCGGGCCGGCGGCAACCGAAGCTTCGGCGCCGACTTCGACATTCTCGGCGAGCATCGCCTCGAGCCCGGCATCGGTCATGATGGCCAGCACGACCTGGGTTTCCGAAGCGCCGATCTGCAGGCCGATACTGGCCGCGCCGACATCGAGAAACGCCGGGTTACTCCAGGTTCCGGTGTCGAGGTCATGGGCCAGAATCACGCCACGTCCGGCCTCGCCGCCGATGATGAAACCGGCCTTGATCTATTGCGGCACGATGACGACGCCGTGTGCGCGATCGAGCAGACCCTCAAGATTCGCGAAGTCGGGGTCACGCAACAACTCGACCACGGTATGGGCCGCGTCGTCGACCACGGTCTCTTCGCCTTCAGCGCGGACCTGCCGCGAACCGACGGTCAGAAACACAAACACAACGACAGAAACAATCCAGCGTGTCAGGCCATAGCGTGTCATCGTATTCCGCCCATCAGAATTCGACGCCGATCTGGCCGCGCACACCTTCACGGAAAGGGTGCTTGATCAGCGTCATCTCGGTTACGAGATCGGCCAGGTCGATCAATTCGGGTTTGGCGTTTCGCCCGGTGATGACGACATGGAGATCCGTGCGCTTGGTCGCCAGGGTGTCGAGTACATCATCAAGATCGACATAGTCGTAACGCAGCGCAATGTTGAGCTCGTCGAGGATCACCATATGAATCTCTGGATAGGCCATCATCGCCTTGGATTCTTCCCAGGCGGCCGTGGCTGCGGCGACATCACGCTCGCGGTCCTGGGTTTCCCAGGTGAAACCCTCGCCCATGATCTTGTGCGTGACCTGATCGGGGAACAGTGCAAACAGTTTGGTCTCGCCGGTTTCGCTGCGGCCCTTGATGAACTGCACGACGCCGATCTTGAAGCCGTGGCCGATGCAACGCAGCGCCATGCCCCAGGCAGCCGAGGACTTACCCTTGCCCTTGCCGGTGTGCACGATGATGAGGCCGCGTTCCTCGGTCTTGGAGGCCATCATCTTGTCGCGCGCGGCCTTGCGTTTTTTCATCTTCTCGCGGTGACGGTCGTTGAATTCTTCCCCGGCCTCGGGCTCGCCGTTCTCGGTCTCGCTCATGCCACCTTCTCCTCTGCTTGCGAGCCCGTGATCAGGCTCTCCAGAATGGTTGTCGTGCTGTTGCGTCGCGGCGTCCACAAGCCTCGTTTCTGAGCTTCGGCCAGACGCGCCGCGATGTCGTGCAGGGCGTCGGGATTGACCTCTTCAAGAAATTCCCGGACCTCTGCATCATCGAGATAGGCGTCGAACACGGCGTCGAAATGATGGCTGGGAACACAACGTGCCGAGGCCGCAAAGCCAAACAGGTAGTCAACCGTGGCAGCCATCTCGAAGGCACCCTTGTAGCCGTGGCGCATGACAG
>JABIUG010000284.1 GCA_018700655.1 Rhodospirillaceae bacterium
AGCGCCGCGCATCGCACCGGCCTCGGTCGACCCGACGATCAAAAACTATCACTGGGGCGACTTCACCAACGCACTGTTTGAGGTCGAGGACAACGATGCCGATCATGCCGTACTAATGGGCCCTGATGGCTTCGTTTCGGAATGTCCTGGCTCCAACATCTTTGCCGTGCTTGACGGTGTCGTCACCAGCCCCGGTCATGGCGCGCTTGAGGGCATCACGCGCAAGGCCGTGCACGAGCTGTGTGACCTGATGGATCTGCCCAACGAAAATCGCGATATCACGCGCGATGAATTGCTCGATGCCGACGAGATCTTCATGGCCTCGACCGCAGGCGGCGTCATGCCGATCCGCCAGATCAACGAACGCATGCTCTCGAACGGCGCACCCGGCCCGATCAGCCGCAGGATTCACAGCCAGTACTGGGCCAAACACGACGAAGGCTGGAAGGCGACGCCGGTGAGTTACGGTTGAGCTCGGTTTCGCTTATGGCCGCGAGACCCAACATCCTGCTGTTGCAGGCCGACCAACTTTCGGCTTCGGCGCTGGCCTGTTATGGCAATCCGTTCACGAAAACACCCCATATCGACCGGCTGGCGGGTACTGGCGTGGTGTTCGAGGGTCACTACTGCAATTTCCCGCTTTGTGCGCCAAGCCGCTTTTCGATGATGACCGGCCAGTTGGCTTCGCGCATCGGAGCCTATGACAACGGCGCCGAACTGCCGTCGGCGATCCCGACCTTTGCGCATTACCTGCGTGCGCAGGGTTACCGCACCTGCCTTTCGGGCAAGATGCACTTTGTCGGTGCCGACCAGCTTCATGGCTTCGACGAACGTCTGACCAGCGACATCTATCCCGGCGACTTCGCCTGGACGGCCGACTGGGACGCGCGCGAACACACCGATGCCGGCGGTCCCGATGCCGGCGTGAAATCCGGGCGTTGCACCGGCAGCGTTCAGATCGATTATGACGAACAAGTCGCCGGGGAAGCCTGCGCCTGGTTCGATGGCCTCTCCGATGGAACAGACGCGCCCTTTTTGCTGACTGTTTCGTTCACCCACCCCCATGATCCCTTCGCGTGCACGGAAGAATTCTGGTCGCTCTATGACGACGTCGAGATTCCACTGCCGACAACTCCCACCGTCGACGACCCCCACTCCCAGGCCATGCGTCGGCAATACGCGATGGAAGGCATGGAGGTCAGTGACGACCAGGTCCGCAACGCTCGCCGCGCCTATTACGGTGCAACCTCTTATGTCGATGCGAAGATGGGCCAGGTTCTGGGCGCGCTGGAACGTTCGGGTCAGGCCGACAACACGATCGTCATCATCACTTCCGACCACGGCGAGATGCTGGGCGATCACGGCCTCTGGATGAAGAAGGTGTTTTACGAGAATGCCCTGAAGATCCCGATGATCGTCACCTGTCCCGAGCGGTTCACGGCGCGGCGTCTCTCCGGCCTCGTATCACTGGTCGATCTTCTGCCGACCATGATGGGGCTGGTTGGGGACGGCCATGGCGATACGACCTCCTTGGTCGAACCGCTCGACGGTGTTGATCTCTCCGCTTCGATCCTGCGCGGAACGCCCCTTTCGGTACGCCCCCTGCTTGCCGAGCTGACCTGTGAGGGAACGCCGGGGCCGGTTCTGATGCTGCGCCGTGGTGCACTGAAATACATCTGGAGCGCAGTCGATCCGCCAATCTTGTTTGATCTGGAAACCGACCCGGAAGAGGTCATCAACATCGCCGGCGAATCCCATGTCGCCGAGGCCGAAGCCGCCCTGCGACACGACATCACGCAACACTGGGATGCCGGGGCGCTGGCATGCGACGTGCGCCTTTCACAGCAGCGACGCCTGTTTGTACAGCAGGCCCACCATGCTGCGGGAACACCGCCCGACTGGGACTACCGGGAATCAGGCACCCCCGACACCCGCTGGATGCGCAGCAATGTCGGTTACAACGCCTGGGCCTATGGTTCGATCACGGACCTGGAACAGTAGAACAGGCCCGCCCGTTCAGAGCATGCTCTTGATATCCGCCGAGAAGGTCGGGAAAGAATGGATCTGATCACGCAGTTCGGCAGCCGTAATGCCGTGGCGCATGGCCATCGCAAACAGATGGATCAGCTCTTCGCCGTGGTGGCCGACCATATGCGCCCCGACAATGCGGTCGGTGCCGGCTTCGACCAGCGTTTTGGAGAAGGCCGCCGTCTCACCATAGGTTCGGCTGGAGAACCAGCCGCGCATGTCCGAGGTCACGACCTTGACGTCGAGACCAAGCCTGTCTGCCTCTTCTTCGGTGAGGCCGACGCTGCTTAGCGCGGGCACCGTGTAGACGCTGCTGGGGATGACGTTATAGTCCGGCGTTGTCGTTGCACCGTTCAGGATGTTCTGGCCGACAATCCTGCCTTCATAGGTCGCAACCGGCGAGAGTTGGGCCGAATGCACAAGGGCATCACCGGCAACCCAGGCAGCGGGGTTGGAAACAGAACGCAAGTGCTCATCAACTTCAATGCGAAGACGGTCATGGGTGATGCCCGCGGCTTCCAGATCAAGCGTATCGACATTGGCGATGCGACCTGCGCCGTTGACCACCCTTGTCGCGGACTGGCGCAGGGTTTCACCCTCGTGTTCGTACTCGACCTCAAGCCTGCCATCGGTCTCGACGATCTGCTTGACGGTGACGTCGGTCTTGACGACCACTCCAAGTCGCTCGGTCTCGGCGCGGATTGCGTCGACGGCATCCTTTTCCATGCGCGGCAAGAGGCGTGGCAGTGCTTCAAGGATCGTCACCTTTGCGCCGGCGCGAATGTAGACATGGCTGAATTCCATCGCGATCACGCCACCGCCGACAAAGACCACCTCCTCGGGCAGCTTGCGTTCGGAGAGAACCTCATCGGACGTGATCTTGTGTTCGGCGCCCGGAATGGGAAGCGGTCGGGGCCTTGAGCCCGTCGCGATCACGATGTTGTCGCCCTCGATCACCGTGCCATCGATCACCGTGCCATCGACATCGATGGCATTGGGCCCCACGAACCTCGCCGTGCCGGAAAAGACCGCACCGCGCTTTTCGGCCAGTTGGCGCATGGAATTGGGAATTGCTTCGATCAGCCCCTGCTCACGCTCGATCAGAGTCGTCCAGTCAAGCCTGGCTTCACCGACGGTAATGCCGTGAGTGGGAGCACTTTCGATCTCATGCATGGCATGGGCGGCAGCGACCAAGACCTTCTTGGGCGTGCAGCCGCGGTTGGGGCAGGTTCCCCCGAAGGTCCAGTTTTCCACAAAAGCGATGTTCTTTCCGGCTTCGTGCAAGACACTCGATACCGCAAAGCCGGCGTTGCCGCCGCCAAGAATGATGACGTCAAACCTGTCAGCCATGATTGTCTTCCTTTCGAGGTCCAAATCACGGACCCGGGTGATTGCGCAGGGCACAACCGTTCCCTGCCCGGTCAAATGGGACGGAATGTCACGAACCGCAGTAACAGTGTGGTGATCGCGCCGAACGCGACCCGATCCAGTGCTGGAGCGGTCGGTCAGCCGCCTGACGTCAAGGACGAGGCTGCGTAACGACGCCATCGCCAGCGCAGGAGCAGGCCGACCAGCACGACTTCAGCCGCGGGCCAAAGCACCGGAGGAATGGAAAGGTCGACAAAGGGCACATCCCAGGCGGGCGCGAAGGCAGGCAGAAAAGTGTAGGCATCCACCGAAGCGACAATCAACGGTGCCAGACCATAGAGCAGCACCATCCAGATCAGCCAGGTCATGAACGCCCGTCTAGCGCGCCCGCGAAGCCAGACAAAGACCAGCAGCATCAGGTCGCGTGTGACAAAGAGGTAGGCCGCGACCATCGTGCCGGCGGCCAGCGACTGCAGGTCGACTCCGGCAAGCTCATCGGCAACATCGATCGCTTCGCCGGGTTCCATCAGCATCAACAGCACGACACTGATCACAACACCGACCAGTACCAGGACATGGCTGACGATCCATAGCGGTGCATGACGTAACGCACTGCCAATCTGGCCTGCACCGATGGCCTCGATCAGGCGACGCAAATGGACCGGATTTACACGTTCTAGTACAGCGGGCACGTAAGTCAGGAACATCGCCGTCACCGTGACGATCACGACCGTCCAGGTGACGCCTGTCGCCCCATCGGCGCCCATGATCAAACCGGCCAGCCAAAATCCGGTGAACAACGCAAACAGAGGCCACATCACCGGCATGTTGGTCATCTGCAATTCAACCCGCATCCGCCGCCAAAGACCGATTACGGCCCAGCCGGCAAACAGCACAGCGCTGACCACGGCAAACCAAACGGCATCGAAAACATGACTGAACCATGGGATCTGCTGGCCGCTCTCGAGGTTATCGAGCATTCCGAAAACAAAGACGGCAATCACGATCACAGCGATCTGGGCGATCGTCACATCAAGCTGCCGGGCACTTTCGCGCCGGCTTACCGAGGTCATGGCAGCCAACAGCACCGAAGCTTCAAGCAGGATCGTGAGAGCCACGAAACCGACGGTGAGCTGCAACAGCGTGACCGCGATCGACTGCCCGGTTTCCTTGGACACCGCATCGTAATGGTGTTCCCACAGGCCCATCGAAACGAGCATGACGGCCAACATGATGAGGCAGCCATACCAGACAAAGATCGTGCTGCCCAAGAGCTTGCCCCAGGTCATCGACCAGGCGCCGGTCGATGAGAGACGCTGTTGATCCCAGGTCCTCTCGGCAACTTCGCGCACCATCGCACTGGCAGCTGCACGGGCGCCCCAGAGGATCACGCTCAGAGCATAACCGACCGATGATGTACCAGCCAGGGTCGCCAGAAAGTCCTGGCCACCGGCAGGTTTGGTGGGATCGATCGTCCACACCGCGACGAGCAACAGGGCAAGGCCCAGAACCAGCGGCATGAAAAGCAGTCGCCCGACGGAAATCTCGAGCCAGAGGTAGCGGCGCAGTTCGGGATTAAGTCGCATCACTGGCCCTCGTCGCTGGTCGCGACTTCGCGGTAGATCTCGGTCAGTCCCATGCGTTTTTCCGCCAGGCCGGTAACCGGTACAGAGTTGCCGATCAGACGTTTGAGAAGATCGCGACGGAACAGCAGGTCACGTGGCCCCCGGAAGGTAATATTGAGATCATCGAGCGCAACGACCTCAAGGACCGCCTCGTCGGCGGTCAACATCGCGAGCATGCCTTGAGTCGGTGCCGCCAGTTCCAGGGCATAGAGGACCATGCGTGTGCCGTCGGCGTCCTCGATCGCGCGGTGTTCGACGATCCGCCCATGATCCATGACCAGGACGTGGCTGGAGTAATCCTCAAGCTCGGCCAGGATGTGGGAACTCACGATGAGGGTCATGCCCTCGTCGCGCAGTGAAAGAAGCAAATCCGACAGGGACTGGCGCGCAAGCGGATCAAGCCCGGAAGCCGGTTCATCGAGCAGGATCAGGGTCGGTTGATGCACGATCGCCTGGGCTATCGCCAGACGCTGGCGCTGGCCGCGCGAAAGTTCACCGGCCCTGCGATCAATCAGGTCTTCGAGATCAAGCTGACCTGCAACCCGGGTCACAGCTTCGACCTCATCGGTCCCCTGAAAGCCATGCATCGCGACCGCATGACGCAGGCACTGGCGCACCGTCAACTCGTCATAAAGCCCGAAGAAATCGGAGAGATAGCCGATCTTGCGATGCACCGCGCGCGGGTCGGCATGGGCATCCTCGCCCTCGACCAGAATACGCCCGGAATAGGGCGTATCGAGGGCTGCCATACAACGCAACAGGGTCGTCTTGCCCGCACCGTTGGGTCCGACCAGCGCGGTGATCGAACCCTGCTCGACCGTCAGCGAGACATTGTGGAGCGCACGCAGGGTGGCGTAATCGAAGATCAGGTCCTCGACCGCGATGACCGGTGTTGTTGCCGTGCTCTCAGCCATCAGCTTCGCTCACCCTCCCACGGCTCCCGCAAGCGGTAGAGGGAAAGGAATGCCATGTTGCCCGCCTGTGTTGTTGACGGCGGGAGTACGACAGGGCGACGGCACGCGACTGCGTGCCCACCACGTAGTGGCGTAAGCCAAGCGTGCGGAGCACGCGCCCGGCGCTTGAGGGAACAAACAAAAGGCTCCTTACCTATCCACACCGGCGACGCAGACATACTTGGCTTCGACATATTCCTCGATGCCCATATGGCTGCCTTCACGGCCGATGCCCGATTCCTTGACCCCGCCGAACGGCGCGACTTCGGTCGAGATGATGCCGGTGTTGACGCCGACAATGCCGTATTCGAGGCCTTCGGAGACACGCCAGATACGGCCGATGTCGCGGCTGTAGAAGTAACTCGCCAGACCGAACTCGGTGTCGTTGGCCTGCTGAATGACCTCATCTTCCGTGTCGAAGCGGAACAGCGGAGCGAGCGGACCGAAGGTTTCGTCGCGAGCGACCATCATCTGCGGGTTCACATCGGCCATCACGGTCGGCTGGAAATAGCTGCCACCCAGTTCATGGCGATTGCCGCCGGTCATTACGCGCGCACCTTTGGAGGTCGCATCGGCGATGTGTTCCTCGATCTTGTCGATCGCCGAGGCATTGATCAGCGGGCCCTGATTGACACCGTCTTCCAGGCCGTTACCGACCTTCATTTCGGCGACCTTGGCAGCGAACTTCTCGGCAAAGGCGTCATAGACCAGCGACTGAATATAGAGCCTGTTGGCGCAAACGCAGGTCTGACCCATGTTTCGGAACTTCGAGAGCATCGCGCCTTCGACCGCCGCATCAAGGTCGGCATCGTCGAACACGATAAAGGGCGCATTGCCGCCCAGTTCCATGGTGACCTTCTTCACGGTCGAAGCGGCCTGCTCCATCAACTTCTTGCCGACCTCGGTCGAGCCGGTGAAGGTGATCTTGCGCACGATCGGGTTCTTGGTCAGTTCATCGCCGATCTCGGCTGATTTGCCCGAGAGAATGTTGAGCACGCCTTTGGGAATGCCGGCGCGTTCGGCCAGCTCACACAGCGCAAAGGCCGAATAGGGTGTTTCGGTCGCAGGCTTGCACACGAAGGTACAGCCGGCCGCCAGTGCGGGCCCTGCCTTGCGCGTGATCATGGCGCTGGGGAAGTTCCAGGGCGTGATCGCGCCGACGACACCGATCGGCTCCTTGAGAACCATGATGCGTCGGTCCGACATGTGCTGGGGCACGGTTTCGCCGTAAATGCGCTTGCCCTCTTCGGCGAACCACTCGATGAAGCTGGCGGCATAAACGATCTCGCCGCGTGATTCGGCGATCGGCTTGCCCTGCTCCATCGTCATCATGATGGCGAGATCTTCCTGATTATCGAGCATCAGGTCGAACCATTTCCTCAGGATGCCTGCACGTTCCTTGGCGGTCTTGGCGCGCCACGCCGGCATGGCTGCGTTGGCGGCCTCGATCGCACGGCGGGTCTCGCCCATACCCATGCGCGGAATCGTGCCCAGCGTCGCACCCGTTGCGGGGTCGCGGACATCGATCGTTTCGCCGCTATCGGCGTCGCACCAGGCGCCATCGATGTAGCACTGCTGGCGGAAAAGGCTGCTGTCGGAAAGTTTCATGGGATCCCCCAAAGTTCAGGTGTGTTTCGGCGGGTTCTGCGGTTCCCGCTCTGTCAGGTGGTATGGCGCGCAATCTAGAGCGTATCGTGACCGGGTGGAACCATCCTGTGGGACCAAACATGATGCCTGTGCAAGCACAGCAGGGGTTGACGCCGTCACTGCCGTTGCGGTCTATGGCCTCGCAGTTGGGGAAAACCATGGCGAGCGCAGTTCCAAAGACCTTCTACGGTGAAGACGGCGAGAATTTTCTGCTGTTCACCTATTTCGAGCTGAATCGCCCGGGGTTTTACGTCGATATAGGCGCGTTCGATGGTCGGCACTGTTCGACCAGCCTGATCTTCGAACAGCTTGGCCGGGAGGGCCTCTGTGTCGAAGCCCATCCTGACTATTTTCCGCTTCTCCAAGGCAACCGGCCCGGTGCTTGCTGTATCGAGGGCGTGGTCACCGTCAGGGAGCAGGAAGGCGGAACGGCGACCATACACACAGATCCCCTTGGACTTGCGACGGGCCGCAGGCAACCCGACCGCGTCCTGCTGGCCAAACGTTACGGCAATTACGGCCAGACACTGAACCACATTCCCCAGGTTGATGTGCCTGCCTTCACGCTGGAAGAACTCCTGACCGAGCACGCCCCCGACCGGCGCGTGATTGATCTCCTGATCCTCAACACGCACGGCACAGCCGAGGCCATCTTGAGGGTTTTCTCCGCAGCAAACCGTGAGATCAGGACGATGATCGTCCGGGTTGGAAACGATCAGGAACGCAGCGCGGTTCAGGACCTGATGAAGAAGCGCGGCATGAGCAGCGTCAGTCACCTGGCCCACCACCTCGTGTTCCTGCCCAGTCCCGGCGAAGCCAAGGCGCTGCAGTTCCGTTGCCTGGATTGCACGATCGCAGACACCGTCCATCCCGTCGCAGGAGACAACACACCGGCGCGGCTGCGCGGCCGCGAAATGATCGACCGTCGTTTCCACATGGCGCCCCATGTTCTCCATCAGCAGGGGCGTCAGCCGCTGGCGAGCCTTCTCGATTTTCCTCCTGCCCCATTCGAGCCTGAGAAACTGGACGGCATCGGCCTTGTCCATGGTCTAAACCTCTTTGCAGCATGCGACGGGGCGCCGGATTCCGTCCAGAACAACGCCGTCTCTTCCATGACAGATGCTGCAGAGAACGACCGGCAGCGGGTCCGCCTGTTCAACATCCAGCACCGCGACGATCCCGACCTCACGCCGCCAGGTTTCAACAGGGGACGCGATCTCGAACGCACCGCGACGGACCTTGAAAGCTTCCAGGTGCCCCGGCCGCTGCCCGTACTGTTCGATGTATTGAACAACCTCGCAGATCAGGCCAACGAGGGTGACTATCTGATCTACACCAATGCCGATATCGGCCTGCGCCCGTCGTTCTATCGCGCAGTGCGCGAACTGATCGCCCAGGGTTTCCATGCGCTCATCATCAATCGGCGGACCATTGCTGCGACCCAAGCCTACGCCGAAGGTTCCACCCTGCCCCTGGTCGAAATCGGCATGGCCCATCGCGGCTATGACTGCTTCGTATTCTCCAAGAAACACTTCCGATCCTACATACCCAGCCGCTCCCTGATCGGCGTCGCGGCCGTCGACCTCGGCCTCTTCTTCAACATGTTCGCCTTCTCGCAACGCATGGCAATCCTTCGCAACGTCGCGCTGACCCACCATTTCGGCGACGATCAACGCTGGAACGCGCCCGATCAGAACGACTACCGGGCGTTTAACTCCGCGGAATCGCGCACGCTGTTCAAGGCACTGATTGAACATCCCGAAGTCGGTCAACGCATGGACGATTACCGGACCTCCGTGAAACAGCGACAAGCGATGCGGCAAAGGGCGGCGGAGTGACAAGGCCAACGTGCCTCATGTCTTGACGGCGGTGGGCCTCGATACCGAGCCGTGTTTTTCGAACGCCTGAACGAGCGCGATGCCCTGTGCCGGATTCATCTCGGTGGCCAAGCAGTGTGGGAATTGATGATGGGATGGTGGGCCCAGTCGAGATCGGCGGCATCGGCCATCACTTTTGTTATCTGTTCCAGGCGCGGTTCGCTGTTGGCGGTGCGGGCGTGGCCGGTCAGATCAGGGGTGAGCCAGTGGTTGGCGATGGCGCTGGGCGCTTCGTGGATCGTTGCGTCGGTTTCGTGGCGTTCGATGACACAACCTTCACCGGGTTCGGTCCCGGCCAGCGTGACGAAACAGGTCGCAGCCAGCGGGGTTTCGGCGATGCGGCGTTTGGCCTCGACGTAACCGGAGGCCTCGTCACAGACCTGACGCAGCAGGTGAGCCGGGGGCAGCGCGCGGCGGCGGCTCATTTCTCTGCGGTTCAGCAACCAGTCTAGCGGCATAGGCAGGGTCACACGCAGGAAACGGCGGGCCTTCATCGGGGTCTGGTTGAAGGCCACGGCAAAGCGGCCCTGGCAGTTCGCGGTCAAGACACCGGCAAAGCCGGGCCAGGTGATGTTGAGCCAGTCACCGGCGGGGCCTGTCATGTTGGCCGCGATCAGGCTGCGACCCAGTCCATGAAACGGCCAGTCGAGCGTGCGCAACAGGCGCATACCCCGGCCCGAGGGATCAGGTGTCACGGCAGTTGTGCAGCCCCATTCGTAGGACATGTTGAGAAGCCAGGGCAACACCGGCGCGGGTAAAGCGTCGGCAGGCATCGTCGATCTGGGCGTGGGCTTCATCAGGCGCGGCAAAAAACAGCGCCAGGGCGCCACCATCGCCGGCTGAGATTTCCGGGATGGCCGGGAGTTGTTGGTGCGTTTCCATGGGAGAGAGATGGGTTTAATTATACAAGGTTCAATGCGGCGAGTTGAATCGATGTGTTCTCGCTTGCCTGCTTACGTCATCGCTCCACTTGGTAGGGCGATCCATCCCCGAGGACGTGCCGCGAATACTGACGGCACCTGTTATCAGGTCAACGGGATCAATCCCCCGGTCAAGTCGGGGCATGACGGTGGAGAATCAGGCCGCTGTCGCGCCGCCGTCGATGACGAGGGTCGAGCCGGTCATGAAGGTGGCTTGGGGAGATGCGGCGAACCAGACCGCGTTGGCGATCTCGTGGGGAAGACCGACGCGCTCCATGATGGTCGATTGGTCGTAGAACTGACGCGCCAGGACAGGGTCATCGGCGGCGTTGATCCGGTCCTCGATCATCGGGGTCAGTACGGGACCGGGGCAGACTGCGTTAACGCGGATGTCGTCAGGGGCGTGGTCGATCGCCATCGCCTTGGTCAGTGACACGACACCGCCCTTGGTCGCGCAATAAACCTGGAGACCCTTGGCGCCGATCAATGCCAGTTCCGAGGCGACGTTCACGATGCTGGCGCCGGGCTGAGTGCGCAGCATCGGCAGGGCGGCGCGTGAACACAGGATCGGACCCATCAGGTTGGTCGCGACTACTGCCTGGATTTCGGCAAGACTGAGCTCATCGAGCTGGCCGCGAAGGGTGATCCCGGCATTGTTCACCAGAACATCCAGCTTGCCGAAACGTTGCGTGACTTCGGCGAAAAGCGCTTCGACCTGATCGGCTTCACCGACATTGACCGTGACGGCATACGCAGTGCCGATCGCCCCTTCGGCCTGCGCCATGGCCCCGGCCAGATCAGCGCAGGACTCCACATCGGCCATCACGACGTGACAGCCTTCCTTCAGGAAACGCTCGACCACGGCCCGGCCGATGCCACCGGCCGCACCGGTCACGACGACGACCTTGTCCTTCATGCTCATTAATCTGGTCTCCCCGCCTCAGCGTTCCATATCGGCCATGACAAGCTGATTGAAGTAACAGTGCAAGTCATCCCAGAACGGCGCGTAATAATGCTGCCGCCAGACCGGGCTGCGCCGCGCCGACTGGACCGCCTCGATCGCGATCTTGTCTTCGTGGTGGATGACGTCGAACAGCTCCACCAGGCTGGCTTCCTCAGCCTGGAAACCAGGGTCCTCCAGCGCCTCGGGGACGTAAAACCGCAGATGCTGGAGTTCGGTCACACCGGGTGCTGTGGGGATCGCGATGTTGACCTTCATGAAGGCATCAAGCAGCGGAATGTTCACGTTGGGATAGATCGTCGTGAAGAAACCCCAGTCCGGCTGTCTGGTGGTGTCGTAGCATGCGGTCGGCAGGGTGATCGGAGGATAGGTCTGACCCGACATCTGGCGGCTGTGTGCAAACGCCACCAGTGCGCCTTCCATGGTGAGTTCGAAACGCGGTTTGCCATCGTCACCGACCCGTGGCACCTCGGGCGAGCGCCGGTAGATCTCGTGGGTAAACCCTTCATGCAACAGGTTGATCGAGGCGTTTTCCTGATAGGTCTTCCAGTTCGACAGCACCGTGCGCCGTTCGATCAGCGGCTTGCCATCGGCATCGCGCGCGGGAACCAGCCGATCGACGTCGTAGTCACGCCCGGCCAGCGCACGCCACGGCTTCAGCCAGGTGTCGATATCCCCGGCATCACCACCCAGGTCGACGAACAGCACGCCAATGCGCACCTCGCTCCTGATTTCAGCCAGGCCGCCTTCACGCTCACCCAGAGCTTCAGGACCCGCCTTCGGGTCGGTGTTCCAATAAGGCGCGCGAATCAGCTTGCCCGCGAGGTCGTAGACGAGGCCGTGGTAATAGGTCTCGATCTCGTCCAGGCCTTGGCGTTTGGACATCACCGCCAGGCAGCCGTCATAGGGCACGATGTTGTGGAAGATACGAAGCCTGCCATCGGCGCCGCGGACGGCCACAAGCGGCATGTCGAAAAGATCGAACGGGCGCACATCCCCTGCATCGGGGAGTTCGCAGCCATACATCACGCCGGTCCAGTTGCGCCTGAAGACCCGGCCGACCTCCAGCGCAAACCACGCATCATCGGTGTAGGCCTGCGCGGGTAGGCTCATCGCTTCGGCAATCGGGGCCATCACCGCATCGCGTTCGGTCTGCGTGATGACGCCGGCAAGTTCGTTATCCATGATTCATTCCTTCGTTTACGATCGCTGCGACGGCCGCTTCGGCCGTGCGCACCGCGCCTTCCATCTGGCCAATGAACGCTTCGGTGTATTCGGCTCCTGCCCAGTGGATGCGCCCGACCGATGGTCGCAGGGTGTGGCCATAGGCGGTCCAGGCGCCGGTGGTGAGGTAGCTGTTGCAACCCCTGCTCCACGGTTCTCCGGCCCAGTTTATCTCGTGATAACCCACCGCATCGCGCGCCTTGGAGCCCAGCGCAACGGCAAGGTCCTCCAGCACTGCGGCGTGGCGATCTTGCGGCGTCATGGCATCGATCTCGCGGCTGCGCGGCATCGAAATCAGTCCGGTGATGCAGGCCGGTCGTGCCTCGCCACCTTCGTCCCAGGCAAAGATGTTATCGGTGGCAACCGTGCCGCTGCCGCCCTCGTCGAGCCAGAATGGCGTGTCATAGAGTGCCGCCACGGCGTACTTTCCACGGATCGGCATGCGCTGTGTCAGGTAGTCTCGCAGCGGCGGCATGGGGGGCTGGTAGACCATCCGCCCCGCCAGCACCGGCGGCAGCGTCACGATGGCATGCAATCCGGCAAAGGACGCGGAAGCCGTGTGGGCCACGACGCCGCCGTCATTCTGCTCCATGGAATACACCGGCCTATCGAGCCGGACGTGTTCGCCCACCGATGCGGAGAGCCGGTCGGTCAATTCGTGCGCTCCGCCTTCAAAGACCTCACTGTCATGCGCTGGACCGTCCAGCCCCAGGATGCCCGCAAAGCCACCATTCGATTTCAGATAGGTCAGCGCGTGGAGCAGCGAGCACTCCTGGGGTTCCGGCAGGAAACCCATCAGGATACTGCCAAGCGCCAAAGCAAGTCCGCTCTCGAAGTTCTCGTTGAGGTAGCTCGCGAGCGTCGTAGCGTCCAGCGCAGCCGCATCAGGCGCATTCCAGGGCGCGTCCAGCGGCACTTGCTGCGATAGTGCATCGATCTTGCGTACCGCGGAGTCGATATCGAACCCTTCGCCCCTCTCGTTTGCGGCATCAGTGAAGACCAGTAGCGGCTTGATCTCCACACCCAGTTCGGCGGCCAGCGCCTTGATGCGGTGTTGTCCCGGCCCGGTCCAGCGACCCCCAAGCTGCACGACCCGGTCACCGACCTTAAAGCCGTACATACGCCCACCGACCCGGTCGCGCGCTTCCAGCACGACGACACTGCGGCCCGCCTCAACCAACCGGTGCGCCGCCGTCAGTCCCGCGATCCCGGCGCCGACGATGACGACATCGACCATCTGTTGGGCTGTCATGGGTAACGCAGCCATTGCTGCAACAGGGCGCTGACGGCCCAGGGACGTTCCATCGAGGAATAGTGGTTGCACTCCTCGATCACAACCAGCCGTGCACCGGGGATTCCCGCGACCATCTCCTCGGAGAGTTCCAGCGGCGTCACCATGTCCTGGCGCCCGCAGATCACAAGTGTCGGACAGGCGATGCCGGCAAGTTCGCCGCGACGGTCAGGACGGCCCATGATGATCCGCTGCTGGCGGCAAAAGGCTTCTGGCCCGATCCGGTCGGCCATGACCTCCAGGGTCGATATCAGCGCATCATCACCTGCTCTTGAAGGATGGATCGCGTTGGGCACGGCATTCCTGACAAACTGTCCGTACTTTCCGCTTTTGACGAGTTCGATGACACGCAGACGTTCTTCGGATTTCTCCGGTGTGTCTGCGCGCGCCGATGTGTCGATCAACGCGATGCGGCTGATCCGCTCGGGCGCCTGGCGCAGCATCTCGAACAAGACGTAGCCGCCCATCGAAAAACCCGCCACTGCGATCGGGCCGTCGACACTGGCCAACACGTCGCGCGCCGCCTGCTCGACCGTCTCCTGTTCCAGAACCTCCGGTGTCATGACATCGGCATAGGGCGCGAGGTGTCGCACCTGCGGCTGCCACATCGCCGGATCATCGAACAGGCCGTGGATCAGGACGAGGGTTGGTTTGTCAGCGGCCATGTTATCTCCATTCAATGCTTGCATTTTTAGGCTTCAAGCCTAAAATTATAGGCCATAGACCTAAAGTCAAGAGGCTGCTGTAGTGAAATCGCTGGAACCAGAGACTGAGAGCCCTCGCCCGGAACCCGCCGCGACACCCAAAGGTGCAGCCCGGGCGGCGCGTATACTCAACGAAACTCTCGCCGTGATCACCGAACACGGCCACCGCACGCTCACGCTAGAGGAAATTGCCCGGCGCGTCGGAATAGCCAAAGGCAATTTGCAGTATTACTTCCCGACACGCGGCGATCTGCTGCGCGCAGCCTTTGCCCAACAGATTGATCATCACAAGAACGACTGGCTCGTTGCTGTGCAGGCCCCTGCCCCCGATGACACCGAACGCCTGCGCCGCCAGATCGCTTTTGAACTCCAGACCAACCACGATACGCCGTTTGTCACGCAGGTCACGGAACGCCACGCCCTATCGCGCCGTGATCCACTTCTGCGCAACCTCGGCAACGATTGGCTGCAATGGGTCACCGGCAGATATGCCGACCTCATCAGCAGCCTGCGCCCTGAGCTCACACGAACAGCCTGTCTTCACCGCGCTATCGCCATCTACACTCTGCTCGTTGGCGTCTATCGCTATACCGGTACCGAGCCCGCCGTTCCGGAGGCTGCCGACGGACTCGACGTCGCCCTCGTCGAGATGGCCATGGTCATTGCACTGAGCGGGAGTTAACATCCGTTCATGTTGAGATTCGACACCCCTGCGACCCGAGAGTTCTGGCAGCAGGCTTGCCATTCCGCTGGTGTTGAGCCCGCCACGACCCATCATGCCGGCACCTTTGCCGAGCCGCGCACGCCCGAGCGTGCGCCGTTTCTCGATCAACTCTCGATGATGGCGGCCGACGGCCAGAAATGCGGCACCGCCCACATGAAACTCCAGTTCGATCACGAAACGATCCCGATGCGCAGGCCGGGTGACTGCTGGATCGTCACGACGGTGGCGGGCGATCCACTGTGTGTCGTCAGGATCACCGGCGTCGCGATCACACCCTTCGAGGATGTCGGCGACGCCTTTGCCGCATCCGAAGGCGAAGGTGACCTGAGTGTCGTGCATTGGCGCGGTGCCCATATCAACTACTTCCGCGATCAATGCGAGAAGTGGGGCCACACCTGGCACGACGCGATGCCGATCGTGTGCGAGAGTTTCGAGCTGATCTACGCGCCCTGATCAAAAGGATCATGCATGACACGTGTACTCGTTACCGGCGGCGGCGGACGTCTGGGCCGTCATGTCGTCGCGGAGCTTTTGCCGCACCACGACGTCACGGTTCTCGATCACATTGCCCCTGAAGCAGATGTTCCCTCGATCGTGGGCAGCATCCTAGACCGCGATTCCATAGCACCGGTGTTCAAAGGCCAGGACGCTGTCATCCATCTTGCCGCCCATGATGCCGACGCTTCCGACCGGGTCGAGGAAGCCGGCTTCATCCGCACCAATGTCGAAGGCACGTTCAACGTCTTCGATCTGGCGCAACAGGCCGGCATCAAACGCTTCGTGCATTGTTCCAGCGTTGCGGCACTGAACATCAGCGACGAAAATCCGCCCGAGCGTCTGCCGATATCACCAGACCATCCCTGCCGGCCCAGCGGCGCCTATGGCCTGAGCAAGAAGATGGGCGAAGCCGTCGCACAGCGTTTTGCCATGACCAGCGACATGGAGATCGTCTGCCTGCGCCCCACGCTGGTGGTCTATGACTGGGTCGTCCACACACTGATCACCACCAGTGCCACTGTTGACGGGCCACCGTTGCCGGCCATGCCGAAGAAACCGGAATGGCACGGCTACGACGAGATCATCCCCGGATCGCGCTCATGGGTCTCGGGCGTCGATGCCGGTCGCGCATTCCGTGCGGCCCTGGAACACCCCGCACCCGGTTTCGGCCCCTACTTTGTCGCCGCAACCGACAACCACACGCATCTGCCGACGCTGCAGCTGGTCGAGCGCGAGTTCGGCAGCCTGCCTGAACTACATGCCCTGGAGCGCTTTTCAGCTGATCCGCGCGCCTCAATCTATGACGTCGCCCCGACCACCGCTGCACTAGGCTGGCAGCCGCAGGAACGTTGGGCCGACCTCATCACCCGAGTGTTCGGCCCCGACGGACTTGATGATTCCCGGTCGCTTCAGGAACTTTTCCCATGATCGACAATCCCGTTCCCTGGCCCGGCGGCAAGAAGGTCGCCGTCGCCATCACCTTCGACATCGATGCCGACAGCATTCTCCATACCGATGCCGGTGCGCGTGCCCACCGCATGGTCGCGACCCATTCCATGCTGCGTTACGACCGGATTCGGTGAAACGCATCTGCGATATGTACGCCCGCCACGGCATTCATCAGACTTTCTTCATTCCGGCCTGGTGCACGGAACAGCACCCCGACATCGTCGAGACGGTGCTCGAGGATGGCCACGAAATCGCCCATCACGGCTACATCCATGAAAGTCCGAACAAGCAGGAAAGCGTCGAGGACGAGCGTTACTGGCTGGAAAAAGGCATCGACATCATCGAGCGCATGACCGGCCAGAAACCACGTGGCTGGCGTGCGCCGCTCTATCATTTCAGCGAGTTCTCCGCAGACCTCCTGATCGAGAACGGTTTTCTTTACGACGCTTCGCTGATGGGCGACGACGTGCCCTACATCATCAAGACAAACCAGGGTGAGATGGTCGAACTTCCCAGCCATTGGGGCATGGATGACTGGAACCACTACGCCCATATCAGCGAACTCCACTCGGATGTCCCGACCAAGGCGCCTGAAGAAGCCATGAAAAGGTTTTCATGTCGGAGTTCGAGGCACACCGCATCTATGGCGGTCTCTGGGTCGCCGTCTGGCATCCCACGGTTTCAGGCCGGCTTGCACGCTGGCATTCGATCGACGGCATGATCGAGGCCATGATGGAAACCGGCGATGCCTGGTTTGCCACGCTGGAAGAGATCGCCCGCCATGTCGCCAAATGCCGCGCCGATGGCACATGGAGCCCGCGGATTGAACACCTGCCCTATCTCACCGAACCCCTTCCCACCTCGGTCATGACGCCCCGGCCCAGCTAGAAGCTGCCATCGCCGAAACTTCGTGCTAGGTCCAGCCCCGGACGGCTTGGATCAGTTTCGGAGAACAGCATGCGTTTTGATTTTGACAGGGTCATCGACCGCAGCGGCACCTATGCCGCCAAGTGGGATCACACGATGGCGGCCCATGGCCAGCCGGCACCTGCAGAGCTGTTCGCAGGCGAGGGTCCCGATCCGATCTCGATGTCGGTCGCCGACATGGAGTTTGCCGCCCCGCCCTGTGTCCTCGAAGCCATGACCGAACGGGTACAACACGGTGTCATGGGTTACACCATGGTGAGCGACGATTACCGTGAAGCCGTCGCGGCCTGGCAGGCCGAGCGCCATGGCTGGTCGATCGAACCCGATTGGGTGCTGACCCATCACGGCGTTCTTCCCAGCCTGTTCCTTGCAATACGCGCCTTCCTGAAGCCGGGCGACGGCATCATCCTGCAGACGCCGGCCTTTCCGCCGTTCTTCGATACCGTGACGATTCATGACTGCCGGGTCGTGATCAACGAGCTCCAACGCGAAGGCGATCGCTACGTTGTCGACTTTGAGGGTTTCGAAAAGGCCTGCGCCCAGCCTGATGTCAGGATGTTCATTCTGTGCAATCCGCACAATCCGGTCGGACGCTGTTTCGATGCCGATGAACTGGGCCGCATGCTTGAAATCTGCAAACGCCACGACGTGATGATCTTTGCTGACGAGATCCACGGCGACCTGATCATGCCCGGCAACAAACTTACCCCCCTGCTTTCCCTGTGCGACGGCACATCACCACAGGTGATCACGGGCAACGGCCTGTCGAAGACCATGAATCTCGCCGGCCTGCAGCTCAGCAACGTTATCATCCCCAACGAGACGCTGCGCACGGCTTATGCCGAAGCCAGCATGGAAGCCGGAATATGGGGCATGAACCCGATCTCGAAGGCCGGGTTCATAGCCGGGTTCCGTGAGGGCGGTCCCTGGCTCGATGCCCTGCTTGGCTATGTCGCGGGCAACATGGCCTTCACGCGCGACTTCTGTGCCGAGCGCCTGCCGGAGCTTTCAACCATCCCGATCGAGGGTACCTATCTCCAGTGGTTTGACATGCGTGACACCAGTCTCGACGAAGAAACGCTGATGCATCGGATCCAGAGCAAGGCACGGCTGCGGGTCGAAGCCGGCAGCGCCTTCGGCGATGGCGGCACCGGTTACGTCCGCATCAATGTCGCCTGCCCGCGCAGTGTTGTCGTCGAAGCCATGGAACGCCTCGAACGCATGTTCCGCGCCAACGACTGACCCCAGCTACGGTGTCACCCCGGCCAGGCGGCAAAGCCGCGACGAGCCGGGGCCTCGAAAATCCCGCGTCGACCTCTCGACGTCCCGGATTGCGGTCGTTTCACTCCCTTGTCCGGGATGACACAGCTTGGGTGAATTCTTCTGGAGGTCTCAGGCAGCCAGGAAACCCTCAAGCCGCTGGCGGATGATGGCTTCGGCTTCAGCCATGATGCGGCCGATCAGTTCCTTGACCGTCGGGATGTCGTAAACGAGGCCCGCGACCATGCCGCAGGACCAGGCGCCGGCGTCCATCGTGCCCTGCTGCATGATACGCGGATAGACACCGCCGACCTCTTCGATGATGTCGTCGATCGTCATCTCTGCGCCCTTCTCGCGTTCCTTCTCCAGGATCGCTTCGACGGCATCGTTGTTCAGCACCCTTTCGGTGTTGCGCAGCGGCCGCATGATCAGGCGGGTATCGCGTTCGCTCGCCGCCAGGATCGCCTGCTTGACGTTGTCATGGACCGGCGCTTCCTGTGTCGCGATAAAGCGCGTCGCCATGTTCATGCCCTCGGCACCCAGTGACAGGGATGCAACCAGCGAGCGCGCATCGGCCATGCCGCCTGAGGCGACAAACGGAATCTCCAGCTCGTCGGCGGCACAGGGCAGCAGAATCATGTTGGGAATGTCGTCTTCGCCGGGATGGCCACCACATTCAAAGCCATCGACCGAGACGGCATCACATCCGATCGACTGTGCCTTCAGTGAATGGCGCACGGAAGTACATTTGTGGATCACGTTGACCCCGGCCTCCTTCAACGGCGGCAGAACCTGTGCCGGATTGTTGCCCGCGGTCTCCACCGCCTTCACACCGCCATCGATGATCGCCTTCACATAGCCGGGGTAATCCGGCTGGGTGAAGGCTGGCAGGAAGGTCAGGTTCACGCCAAACGGCTTGTCGGTCATCTCGCGGCAGCGGGCGATCTCGTTGGCGAGGTCCCCCGGAGTCTTTTGCGTCAACGCCGTGAGGATGCCCAACCCACCGGCATTCGAGACTGCCGCGGCCATCTCTGCGAAGCCGACATAGTGCATACCTCCCTGAATAATCGGATGCTGGATGCCGAAAAGCTCGGTGATGCGTGTCTTCATGGGTACGACCCTTGTTCTGGAATTGCGGTGTTGCGGTACGGTAACGCCCGGCAGCACAAACGAAAACTACCGTGTTGCCGTGACGTTGCCAAGGATCAGCCGGCGAAGCGAAGTTCGGGCAATCCTCTGACGCCGAGATCGTGGATCGCGAAGAGACATCCCGCGTATTCGGAAGGATCGCGCGCACCATCCCATTCACCGCCGCTCGTGGTGACATAAAGGACGTCGTGACCGGGCCCGCCGAAGGTGACGCTTGTCACCCCGGCCACGGGCATCTCGATTATCCGGTTGGTGCTACCGTCGGGCGCCATACGCACCACCACGCCGCCACCGAAACCGGCGTTCCACAGGTATCCCTCGGCATCAACCGTCATACCATCGGGCACAACGTCGTCACCGGACATCGAGACAAACAGGCGGCGGTTGCGTGCCTGGCCCGTGGCGAGATCATAGTCGTAGGCATGGATTTCACCGGCGTAGGAATCCGCGACGTAGAGAATCTGGTTGTCGGGACCCCAGCACGGACCATTGGCGCAGATGTAGTCGCCATCGAGCTTTGTGCAGGTGAGGTCGGGGTCGAGCCGGCAGAGTCCGCCGGCCGCTTCGGTGCAATCGATGTGCATGCTGCCCGCGATCAGGCGGCCCCGGCGGTCGACCTTGCAATCGTTGAAACTCAGGGCGCCCTCTCCGGCTTCCGGTTCAGAAATCGGCGTTGTCGTTTGTGTATCGAAATCGAAGCTGTGAAATCCGTCATCCATCACCAGAACAGCCCCGCCGTTCTCGCGCAGAGCCATCGAACCGAGCCAGCCGCATTCCACATGCCAGTGCTTACGTTGGCCGCTTTTGGTGTCGTGGCGAATAATCGTTCAAGCATTGAAATCGGTGAAATAGAGCGCCTGCTCCTTTTCGTCCCAGATCGGGCATTCACCCAGTTCGTAGCGTTCGTCGCCCAGCCGTTCGATCCTCATGGCGTCACCCTGCGAAACGCGGTTCGGGCGGGCCCTGAACGCCCAGCCCATGGATCACGAAAAGTCCGCCGGCCTCCGGCGTGGGATCGCGTTCACCAGCGATCTCGCAGCCGATCGAGGTGACATAGAGCACGTCGTTGTTCTCGCCGCCGAAGGTCATACACGAGACCCATTTGACCGGCACATCGATCACACGCACCACCGTTCCGTCAGGCTTGATGCGATTGATTTTACCCGCGCCGAACTGCGCACTCCAGACATGACCTTCCGCATCGACCGTCGCGCCGTCGGGCTGACCACCTGTTCCGGCAGAGGAATAAAAGACCCGCCGGTTGCTCGCACCCCCGGTCACCACATCGTAGTCGAAGGCATAGATCACCTCGGCATAGGAGCCCGCGATGTAAAATGTTCGCCCGTCGGGGCTGAAGCACGGACCGTTGGATTCAATCATCCCGCTGCCGATCTGCGTGCAGCTGTGATCGGCATCCAGCCGGAAGATGCTGCCGCGCGGTTCGCTGGCCTCGGTGTGCAGGCTGCCACCAACCAGCCGGCCCTGGCGGTCGACCTTGCAGTCGTTGAAGCCGGTTTCCTCGTTGGCGGCTTCCGGTTCGGCCAGCGCAACGGTCTTTCCGGTCTCGAAGTCGAGGCTGTGGAAGCCGTTATCCATCACCACCACGGCACCGCCGCTCTGGCGCAGCGCCATTGCACCGAGATAACCGCCATCGACATCCCAACGCCGGGTCTACCCGCTGCCGGGGTCGTAACACAGCACCGCGCAGGCTTCGGCGTCGACGAAATAGAGGACACCCCCGTCGTGGTCCCAGACCGGGCTTTCACCCAGTTCATAGCGGGCGTCGCCGATGCGCTCGATCTTCATGCGTGGATCCTGTTCTTGGAGGGACAAGGAGGCACCGCCTCCGTCACCTCAATGAAAATGGAAATCAGCCGGGTTCACGGTCTTGGTCTGGGTCCAGTACTTCAGCAGCTTGAACGGCCAGTTCTGGGTCACGCGGCCAGCCTTGTTCTTGTACCAGCTGCGCACATTGGGCGCTCCCCAAGCGACCTGAAGATTGGCTTCGTCGATAACCTCGTTATAGGCATCGTGCACATCCTTGCGGCATTCCAGGCTCTTGTAACCGTTCTCGAGCAGCACCCGGATACAGGCCATAATGTAGTGCATGCCGCATTCGGAGAAAAAGATCGTGCTACCGGTCACCACGATGTTGGTGTTGGGGCCGTAGAG
>JABIUG010000285.1 GCA_018700655.1 Rhodospirillaceae bacterium
ATCGGTTTGGTCAGGAAATAGAACCAGCCGAAATCGACCGAGCGGTCGAACAGCGGGATGTTGAGGTTCTCGGCATAGGCATCGAGTTCCGTCACGACCTTGGCGCCGGCGAACAAATGATCTTCGACCCCTGCCGTTGCGCCGGGCTCGACCACCACCGCGCTGCGCAGGTAGTCGGCCTGGTAGGTGTCGACCTTGCCGCCCCGCAGGTTGTGCAGGAACCGCCCCTTGAAAGCATCACCCTGATCGGGAATCAACGCTGTCAGCCAGTATTTGTCGGTAATGCCCAGCCAGCCTGTGGGGCTGTCATAGGTGATCTGTGCGGGTTCATCCGGATCGGAGAGATCGTCATAGTCGACCTCTTCAAGGGTTTCGTTGAAAACCCCGATCAGGCCTTCATGAAGGATATAGAAACCCAGGGTCTCGGGCGTGTTGTGGCGGTTGAGCAGGCCATAGGGGAACAGGGTTACCACATGGTTGCTGTCGTTGGTCACCGATTGGGTGACGGTGAACATGTACTCGTCATCGATCGCGAAGGTGCGCTCGAAGGTGAGGCCCTGGCCGTTATCCCAACTGAACGTAACCGGCGCCTCGGAAGTAAGCTCACCGGCCGAGGCCTGCCAGACTGTGTCGGGATCGGGAAGTGTTACCTCAGCATCTTCTTCGGCCAGCCATCCGAACTCCGCGAAATAGGGGGAGAGTCCGTTGACCGGGGAAAGCAGGATGACCTCGGGCGATTCGGGATCGACCTCGGTGCGGTAGCGAACCAGGGTGAGATCGTCGAGGCGTCCGCCGGTGAGCGCGATCGAACCATGCAGGCTGGCGGTGTTGATCCTGACGCGTTCGGAAAGGGCGAGCGCCTCTTCGCGCGTCAACGAGATATCGACGGTCGATTCAGCCAGCGTGGCGCCTTCCAGGCCTTCGACACCGCTGAGCTCGGGCAGGGTCGAATCCGCCCCCGCTTCTGCTGCCAACTCCTGTTGCTGGGTCGCTCTTTCCTGTTCCCGTTCAATTCGCGGAAGTTCGTAAAGGAACTGCCAGCCGATGAACATCGCCACGATGATCGCCATCGCGAGCCAGATATTTTTCTGTTCCGGTTGCATCAGAGGCTCCTCAACGTCCGGGGCTCGGTGGCGGAGGACGGCAGCGGCACGGGGTCGTAACCATTTCCGCCCAAGGGGTGACAGCGTGAAAGGCGTTTCAGGGCCAGCCAGCTTCCGCGCCATGGGCCGTGCAGAACGACGGCCTCTTCGGCATAGGCAGAGCAGGTCGGCAGATAGCGGCAAGACAAGGGCGTGAACGGGGATACGCCATAACGATAGATCGTCATGACGGCACGCAGGAACGCGACTGCGATGCGGGTCATGTTCGCGCCTCCCGTTTCGTGGAGAGGCGTTGCAGCGCCTTCTCCAGGTCGTCTCTCAAATCGGCGAAATCGCGCTCCACTGTTGTGTGGCGTGCGATCAGGACATAGTCCGTCGCCGGGGTTCCCTGGCTGGGCAGAAGTTCGTCCGCCAGCGCCTTGAGGCGTCGACGTGCCTTGTTGCGACGCACGGCGTTGCCAACCTTGCGACTGGCAGTGAAACCGGCGCGAACGTCCGAATCGTCGCTATCGCGCTCAAGAGCCTGAACAACCATGCCCGGTAAGACGGCCTTGCGTCGCGCTGCGGCGACGCGGAGGTAGTCGCGTCTGCGCTTCAGACGCGCGACGGCACCGGACATGAAACTCAGGCTGACAGGCGCTTGCGACCCTTGGCACGCCGGCGTGCGAGCACAAGGCGGCCGCCGACAGTGCTCATGCGTGAGCGAAAGCCGTGTCGACGCTTCCGGATGATCCGGCTGGGCTGAAAGGTGCGCTTCACCGTCAATTCTCCATAAATAATGCCCGGCACACGGCCACCGTGCGCGGGCGGCGCTGTATAGGTGACAGGCCAGAATGTGTCAACGCCGAGCCGTCACCTGTCATCACAAACGATTTATACGGGGTTTCTGCAGTCGCTCCCGCTCCCCATAGTCTCATGGGTGACAGGGTGGTCCTTGCCGGTCGGCGGCAAGACCAGGAACATAGACCAGTAATCGGGGCGACGATATGCGTGAAGAACACGAAACAGGCTCGGGCAAGAGCGGGTGGGCCAAGCGGATTGTGCCCGTTGCGGTCCTGCTGGCGGTTCTGGTGGTGTTTTTTGCCTCCGGTGCCCACAAGCACGCCACCTTTGACACCCTCAAGGAGAATTACTTCGATCTCCAGGTGTTCGTGGAAAGCCATTTCCTGGTCGCGGCTTTGTTGTTCGTGCTGGCCTACACGGTGGCGACGGCCGCATCCCTGCCGGTGGCGACGTTGCTGACCCTGCTAGGAGGTTTCCTCTTTGGCTGGCTGCTGGGGACGGTGTTCACCGTGGTCGGCGCGACGATCGGCGCCACCATCCTTTTCACCGCGGCGCGCACGTCGTTCGGCGATGCCTTGCGCGAAAAGGTGAAACCCTATGTCGGGCGCATGGAGGCGGGATTTCACAAAAACGCCTTCAGTTACCTCTTGTTTTTACGTCTGATGCCGGTCTTTCCGTTCTTTGTGGTCAATCTGGTGCCGGCCTTCCTGGGCGTGAAAACCAGGCTCTTTGTCGTCACCACGTTCATCGGCATCATTCCCGG
>JABIUG010000286.1 GCA_018700655.1 Rhodospirillaceae bacterium
CTGATTTCAATCGCCGATCTCATCGCCTACCGCCGGCGCACAGAGAAGCTGGTCGACTGCATCGAGACCGCACCGTTCGAGACGCGCTACGGCACGCTCGAAGCCCATATTTATCGCTCGCTGGTCGACGACACCGAACATCTGGCCCTGGTGAAGGGCGATCTCAAGCAGGCCGAGGACGGGGTGCTGGTCAGGGTGCATGCCGCCAGTGCGATCGAGGATGTCTTTGGCTCGATGCGCGGCAGCGGAAGAAGCCTGGTTGAGCTCGCGATCGAACGCATCGCCGCCGAGGACCATGGCGTGCTGCTTTATCTGCGCGGCACCGAAGGCTGGGGTCTGGGGCTGGGGCGCAGGCGCATCTATGACCAGGACAACAACTCCGATCAGAACGACCTGCTGCATGGTTCGGATTGGCGTCAGTACGGCACCGGTGCGCAGATCCTCTACGATCTCGGGCTGCGCGATATCCGCATCCTGACCAACAACCCGGCACGCTATCGCGCGATCGAAGGATACGGCCTGACGATCTCGGGCAAGGAGGCCTTCTCCGAAGCACAGGAGGCCGAAGCGACCGGCGCCGGCGCGGACTGAATACGATGACAACCGCCCCGCGCGCTGCCGTGGCGGCACTGGCGCCATACCTCACTGCTGAAACGACCATTCCCGGATTCGAGAATCCGATCCAGCTGGGCAGCAACGAGCTCGGGTTCCCGCCCAGCCCCAAGGCGGTCGCCGCGATCGAAGCGACGGCAGGCGAAGGCCCGACCTATGCCGAATCCGATCACGTCGCCCTGCGTGCTGCGCTGGCCGGTCGCCACGGTCTGGATGCCGACCACATCCTCTGCGGTTCCGGTTCGATGGAGATCATCGTCCAACTCGCCCAGTGTTATCTGGAGTCCGGCCGCACCCTGCTGATGAGCCAGTACGGTTACCGTTTCCCCATGACCCAGGCCGAGGTCACCGGCGCTGATGTCGTGCTGGCGCCGGAGCGTGACCTGACCATGGATGTCGATGCCATGCTGGCGGCCGTGACGCCGGAAACGGTCATGGTTTTTGCCGTCAATCCCAACAATCCGACCGGCACCGTGCTGCCGTTCTCGGAAATCCGCCGCCTGCGCGTCGGGTTGCCTGACGATGTCATGCTGGTGCTCGATTCTGCCTATGGAGAGTTCGTGACCGATCCCGGCTACGAGACAGGTGAAGCCCTGGTCGACGAAGGCACCAACACGGTGGTCCTGCGCACCTTCTCGAAGGTCTACGGGCTGGCGGCCCTGCGTGTCGGCTGGGCCTATGCGCCCGATGATGTCGTGGCGACCATTGCCAAGATGCGCCCGCTGGGCAGCATCCCGACCCAGGCCCTGGCCGGCGCCACCGCTGCGGTTGATGACCCCGACCACACGACCTGGGCACGCGACAATGTCATCGGGCTGCGCGAACGGTTTTTCGCCACCCTGCGCCAGTTCGGCCTCGAACCCGTGCCAAGCCAGACCAGCTTTATACTGGTGCATGTCCCCGATCATCTGGGGATTGGCTCCGAGGCTCTTTATCAGGAGGTCAAGGCGCGCGGCATCCTGCTGCGCCGGGTCACCAACTTCGGCCTTAACAACCACATCCGCATCAGCATCGGCAGCCCCGACGGGATGGCCGCGCTGACCGAAGCGCTGACCGATATCCTGGGATACGCGCCAGCTTGTCCAGCGCAGTTGCAAAGCGCGCCCGAGTTGGCTATCTAGCAGCCCGCTAACCGAGAGATGGGCGCGTAGCTCAGCGGGAGAGCACCTCGTTGACATCGAGGGGGTCACTGGTTCAATCCCAGTCGTGCCCACCATCTCTTCTCCCTGAAATAATGTACTTGATAGCAAGCGCTGTTTGGCAAGCACATTCCTTGCGCGAAACGGTTCCATCAGGTCAGGCGGTCCGCTCTAGTCCGCCAACAATTCATCCTCGAACGGATATGCCGCAACGAGTTCGGTACCGGTGGCGGTGATGCGAACCATCTCCTCCAGTTTCACGCCATTCTTTGTGCCGGCTTCCGCGATGTAGCTTTCGAGTGAAACGGTCATGTTCTCCTCGAAATGTCCGTCATATACCGCCTGATTGAACAAGTGGGGAGCGGGAACCACCGGATATTCGTTGCACATACCGATGCCGTGCGGGAGTACGCCGAAATCGCGCTCGCTATAGCGTTCGGGCACCTTCCAGGATCGTTGGGAGAACTCGCGGAATGAAAGACCCGCTCGAAGCAGCCACATATTGTGGTGAATCTGCTCGAAGGAGAGTTTGTAGAGTGTCTTCTGCTCTTTGCTCGGCTTCCCTGGATGGCACAGCCAGGTCCGGGAGATATCGGTGTTGTAACCGCAGGGTCCGACCATGTCGGTATCTATTCCCAGCAGTTCTCCTGCCTGGATCTGGCGTTCGCTGGCTTCCGATAACCAGGGGTTCGTCTTGGTTCCCGAGACCACAAGACGGGTTTCGATGTAATCACCCCCAAGTGCGGCGTTGACATGCACGAGCGTGGCCCACAGCTCGTTCTCAGAGACGCCGGGTTCGGTCTGTTCATGCATGTTTTTCAGCGCCGTCTCGCAAACCAGTGCGGAATGCGCCTGCGCCTTTTGTTCGTCGACGGTCTTGATACGGCGCGCCTGCTCGATCACGTCCTGACCAAAGCCGACGTCGATCCCGCGCCGTTCCAGGGCTGAACGCCCGTCAGCATCGAGCCGGTCAATGATGATGCGGTTGTTGCCACAGCGTTCGCGGATGAGGGATGCCAGTTCGTCGGCCCATTTCTCGATCAGGCTCGCGCGTCTGGGGCCGGCGGCGTGGCTGAACCACAGGGTGCCCGGTCTCGTCTCGCCGATCGTCTCCAATCCGTCCGAGAGGTTCTCGGAGTTAAGGAAGTCGAACATGATCGCTTTCCCGTCGGCGGGGACAAGGCAGTAGCGCGCGGAGTTGTGCATGGTCCAAATCTGCATGCTTCGACAATCGGTCGCGTAGCGCACGTTGACGGGGTCATAGAGCAACATAGCGCCAAGGTCGCGAGCCTGAAGCTCGTTCTGTAAACGCTGGAGTCGCTCCAAACGCATGCGTTCAACGTTTACGGCAGGCAATGCCGCGAGGCTTTTTCTTGCTTCTTCGAACGCCATCAATCTGCCTTCCCGTTCGGGGGGAGCGTCCATCCTTCATCCGGCGCCCGAGCGATCCAAGTACAGCTGTCGCCTCAGCCTCGCCGGGGCGCATTCGAGAAAAGATTGAAACAGATGCAGCCCGGGGTGGAGTGAATCGACAGCAACTATCTTTACTTTCTGGAGGATTCCATGCTCGATCTACCCAGTTTCAGGCCGGAAATGCGCTACGGCATGCCCGCGGCAGATCAGATTCTGATCAATCGCTACTACATTGTCGGGTATTCCCATTATTTCCGGCAGGCCAAATGGGCGCTCGAGATTGTCGATGTGGCCGACACGACCGTGCCTCGGGAAGATCATTTCAGAAGCGACTATCGCATCCCTCCCATGTTCCGTGCCGACCTTCAGGACTTCCGGGGGTCGGAGCATGACCGGGGACATCTCGTGGCGAGCGCCAATCAGCGCGAAACCAGGATCCAGAACAGTGAGACTTTCCTGCTTTCAAACATGTCGCCACAAAAGCCGGGCTTTAATCGACAGGTCTGGGGCGAACTGGAGCAGGCAGTTCGTGACCTCCACGACGATCAGGAAATTCTGCAAGTCTATGTTGTGACCGGGCCCATTTTTGATTTCACAAAGGCCATGGAGATCGTCGGAGGCCAGGACGACAACAACGTCACCCTCCCGATTCCGCACGCCTACTACAAGTCGGTTCTGGCAGAAAACGACAAGGGTAAGTTCAGTCTGTGGTCGTTCATCCTGCCCAACGAGGCATCAGACGCGCCGCTCCATTCCTTCGCAGTCAAGACGACCGAGGTTGAGCAGAAAGCGGGCATCCTGCTATGGGACCGCCTGACAGGCCCTGAGGTGGAGCGCAAGAAAAAGCGCATCAGCCGCATGCCGGGAACTTCCTGACTGCCCTGTTCAACCTTCAGGCAGGACCCAGAACGTCAAAGCCTAAGCCGCCTCATCTACTGCGGCCTGACCATGCGCACCTGAACCGCCCACAGGGTTACTGAACTCCAGATCGGCGTCCTCTACTGGCGCATATTTCACCAGCTTCTTGTCTTCACCGAAATCCTGGGTGTTGCGCCAGGGGTTGCGATCGCCCTGTTTGGGCAGCAGGTGCATGCTGCGTTGCATATAACCGGCCGGGAAGTCGTCGATCCAGGGGCGGGCGGGCATGGCGGCGGCATCTTCTGCGCTCAGCCGTGGCGTCACCTGGCGGTTTCCGGTCTCGTCCATGCTCTTGATCACGCGGGCCGCGTAGTCCGAGGTGAGGTCGGCGCGCAAGGTCCAACTTGCGTTGATGTAGCCGAAGGTCTGGATCATGTTCGGCACGTCGCTGAGCATCATGCCCTTGTAGGACCAGTGGTCGGCCACGTTGACCGGTTTGCCGTCAACGCTGAGCGCGACACCGTTCATGACCTGGAGCTGCAGGCCGGTCGCGCTGATGATGATGTCGGCCTTCAGCACCTGGCCATTGGCGAGTTTCAGGCCGTCCTCGACGAAACTATCGATCTCCTCGGTCACGACGCTGGCTTTGCCATCGTTGATGGAATTGAAGAGATCGTCGTCGGGAATCAGGCACAGGCGCTGGTCCCAGGGGTTGTAGCTCGGCGTGAAATGTTTCTCGACGTCGTACTGCGAGCCCAGAAGAGCTTTCACGTCGCCAATCAACTCGGCCTTGACTACTTCGGGTTCGATCCTGGTGCGACGATAGAAATCGAGCTCTGTCCGGGCATTCTTCCAGCGGGTGATGGCATAGGCCAGGCGGCCGGGCAGCCAGCGGCGCAGACGGTTGGCGATCTTGTCTTCGCTGGGCCATGAAACGACATAGGTCGGCGAGCGCTGGACCATGGTGACATGGCCGGCCCCTTCGTTCGCCATCGCCGGCACAAGGGTCATTGCGGTTGCGCCCGAACCGATGATGACGACGTTCTTGCCCCGGTAGTCCAGGTCTTCGGGCCAGAGCTGGGGATGCACGATCGTCCCCTTGAAGTCCTCCATGCGGTCCCATTCGGGCTGGTAGGGGTCGTCATATTTATAATAGCCGCCGCACATCAGCAGCATGTTACAGGAAAGGCGTTTCTTCTGGCCGTCGTGTTCGGCTTCCACGGTCCAGGTTGCGTCGGAATCCGACCAACTGGCCGATTTCACCTGATGGTCCAACCGGATCCGGTCGCTGATGCCGTGCTCATCGGCGGTTTCGTTGACATAACTCAGGATCGAAGGCCCGTCGGCGATCGCCTTGGCTTCCTTCCAGGGTTTGAAGATGAACCCCAGCGTGAACATGTCGCTGTCGGAACGCATGCCGGGGTAACGGAAGAGATCCCAGGTGCCGCCGACCGCATCGCGCCCTTCAAGGATCATGTAGCTCTTGTCCGGACACATTTTCTGAAGGTGCCATGCTGCGCTGATACCCGAGATGCCTGCGCCGATGATCATGACGTCAACATGGTCCATGGCCGTTCCCCAAACTCGTTTCGAACGTCGCGCAGTCTACAGGTTGGCGCGGTCGAACCAAGGTGGACTGACAAACTTCAGGCATCTGCCTTGTTGCAACGAAGGTTGGCGCTGATGTGAAACGTACCGGATTGTCTGGCCTCCACCTTGATTCCATGATCGTCTTTGAACAGGTGCCCTGACAGAGGATATGGACGATGGCTGCGACAGCTGAACAAATTGCTGAAGAGCGCCCTCTGGGCAAACAGGTCCGCGACGCACTGCTTGCGCGCACCCCGCGTTCCCAGGCGCTCAACCGGGAAGGCAGCCAAGTGCTCGCCGTGGAGGTGGTGCCGACCTTCGAGATGCGCCATCCGATCTACATCGAGAGCACAGGGGGGGCCCGGGTTACCGATGTGGATGGCAACAGCTATATCGATCTGACCATGGGCATGGGTCCGCACCTTCTGGGCCACCGGCCGGACTGTGTTGTCGATGCCCTGCGCGCGCAGATCGACCAGAATATTCACGTCAGCCTTCACAATCCGCTGCAAAGCAAACTGGCCAGGCTGGTCGAGGACGCCTGCCGCTGCGCCGAGCAGGTGGTGTTCAGCAATTCCGGCACGGAAGCCACCATGTACGGCATGCGGGTCGCTAGGGGCTTCACAGGTAAACCCAAGGTGGCGAGTTTCAGCGGCTCCTACCACGGGGCCCACGACTACGCCCTGATCAAGGACAACAGCGAGAGCCCGCCTTCAGATCCTACAGGCAAGAACTACGGTCGCGGCGTGCCCGATGTCATCAAGGACGACACCATGATGGTGCTGCCCTACCGCGACGAGCGCGCCTTTGACCTGATCCGTGAACATGCGCACGAACTCGCCGTGGTCATGATAGAGCCGGTGCAAAGCTCGAACCCGCGCACAGACATCAAGGAATTCCTCCACGGCCTCAACGACGTTTGCCGCGAGTGCGGCGTGTTGTTCATGTTTGACGAAGTCATTACCGGCTTCCGCATGGCCTATGGCGGTGCCCAGGAGTATTTCGACATCACCCCGGACCTCGCGACCTACGGCAAGGCGCTGGGCGGCGGCATGGCAATCGGCGCCCTGGCCGGCCAGGCCGACGTCATGGAAATGTTAAGCAAGGGCTGGGGTCACCCGGACGGGGTCTTCTCGGGCGGCACTTTCTCGGGCAATCCCATGACCATGGCCGCCGGAATCGCCGCCGTGGAGTACATGCGCGATCATCAGGAGATCTTGTATCCACACCTCAACGAGCAAGGCGAGCGTCTGGCACGCGAGATCAATCGGTTTTGCGAGGAACACCAGATCCCGGTCCAGCTCATGAATGCCGGCTCCATGTTCCACTTCCATTTCCAGCGTGGCGCGATCGAGCGCGCCCGCGACATCAGCGACGAACACCACGCCGCCGAGAACGATTTTTACCTCCACGTGCTCGGCCGCGACGTCATCGTGCCGCCACTCCACGTGTTTTTTATTTCCGAGGCTCACAGCGCTGCGGACGTGGACACCATCATTGAAACCTTCAAGGACTCCCTGCTCGACGTCCGCGCCGACCGTTTGATTTAGGCCCGCTGAGCGGCCTCAGGCCCGGGTCGACGCCAGCTCCAGATGACGACTTAACGCAACCATGTGAGACAGCGTCAATCCGCAACAGCCGCCGATGATCTGCACTCCGCCATCAAGCCATTCCCGGCAATGGTCAACGAACATGTCATCGGCGATTCCGTGGTCGATTCCGATCGGTTTTGACGGTTCCGGATCGTCGAACATGGCGTCGGGATAGGCCATCATCGGACCTGACCAGTGCTGACGCAGCATCTTCAGGCCGGCTTCGGTCACTTCAGGCCGGCTGTGCATAATCCCCATCACGTCGGTGCCGCCTTCGGCCATGATTGCGCCCAGGCCATCGGCAAGGGGAGCCGAAGCATCGGTGTAGGTTCGCAGCACCCCGTCATCGAAAGTGATGGTCGAGATCCCCAGCCATATCGGGATGTCGTTGGCTTTCGCGGCGCGCATCACGCAGGGCGTGAAATCGGGACAGCCCAGCATCTCACCCATGATCAGGTCGGCGCCGGCAGCTTTGTGGATCGCGGCCATTTCGGTGCAGTCAGCCTCGAATTTCTTGATATCGCTGGCTTGCGGCGACCATGCCCCCCGGCGTGCCGGTCGGGTATGCGAGATCGAGCCTGCGACCAGAACGGGGCCTTCCTGGCTTGGCGTGTTGTCTCGGGCGGCAACCGCGATCTCGACCGCCTGGCGGTTGAGCGCCTCGAAGCGGTCGCCAAAGCCGAGCGGTTCCAGAACCTCGCGCGTCGTGGCGAAGGTGTTGGCGGTCACTACGCGGGCACCGGCACGGATGTAATCGGCGTGAATCTCGTGAAGCATGTCGGGGTTCGAAGCGGTCGCCAGCGCACACCAGGCCCCGCCCTTGTGCATCTGTGCGCCGCGACGGCCGAGCTCGGTGCCCGTGGCCCCGTCGATCATGATCACGGCGCCGTCTGTTATTTCCTGCATCACCGAATCGTACGACATGATTGGAGCTTCTGGTTGGCGTGTCGGGCCAGCGTGATTATGTCTTCGGCCCACATTGGGCGCAAGCAGGACGGATCAGGCCTCAGGCATGTGCCGCAACATCGCTCAGATGGCGGGTGAGGGCAGCGATGTGCGAAACCGTCAGCCCACAACAACCGCCCAGGACCTGGACCCCGGCATCCTGCCATTGGTCGCAGTAATCGACGAAAGCCTCATCGCCGATGACATGGTCGAACGTGATGGCGTCGACCGGTTCGTCGTCGCCGGTCAGCGAGTCCGGATAGGCCATCAACGGGCCGTGCCAGTGTTGTTTCAGGATCTCCAGGGCCGCAAGGGTGACGCCGGGCTTGCTGTGCATGATGCCGATCACGTCGGCGCCGCCGACTGCGACGATCGATTCCAGAACATCGCCCAGCGGCTGGGCATCGTTGGTGTAACACCGCAAGGTCCCGTCAGCGCCGGCCATCGTTGAGATACCCAGCCACAAAGGCATGTCGTTGGCCTGCGCCGCGCGGATGACACAGGGCGTAAAATCGGGACAGCCCAGCATCTCGCCCAGGATCAGGTCGGCGCCGGCCGCCTTGTGGATCGCGACCATTTCCGTGCAATCAGCCTCGAACTTCTCGATGTCGCCGGATTCGGGCGACCATGCGTGACCGCTGCTGCCACCGCTGGGACGGGTGTGGGAGATGGAGCCGGCGACAAGGACAGGTTTGTCGCTGGGCGTCGTGTCACGGGCGGCGACTGCAATCTCGACAGCCTGGCGGTTCAGCGCCTCGAACCGGCCGCCCAGCCCGTTGGGTTCGAGCACCTCGCGCGTCGTGGCAAAAGTGTTGGCCGTGACCACCCTGGCGCCGCAACGGATGTAGTCGGCGTGAATCTCGTGGAGCACCTCGGGATGGGATTGGGTTGCTGCGGCACACCATGCACCGCTGTGCATGGGTGCGCCGCGGCGTTGCAGTTCCGTACCGGTTGCGCCGTCGATCACGATCACGGCGCCCCCTTTGATCTCATCCATGACAGCGCTGTACGACAACTCGAACCCTTTAGGTTTGGCGAAGTATGGGGGCCAAAAAGCGACGCTGACAACGCCGATCAGGCCGGTTTTTTCAACCTGCGGGCCAGCACGTGAAAACGCCACAGCACGAGAATGCTGGCACAACCGATGGCGGCGGCCATGCCGGCCCATATGCCGGGGCCGCCGAGCTCCAGCTCAAAGCCAAGCAGGGCCGCAATCGGAAGACCGAAGCCCCAGCTTGTGCCCAGCGCAATGAACATTGGCACCTTGGTATCCTTCATGCCTTGCAGTGCACCGCGTGCAGATATCATGACCGCGTCGGCGATCATGAAAAAGGTGGCAACTGCAAGAATCGTGACGGCAAGATCGAGGGCAGCGGTGTTTTCGGGATTGCCGTCATTAAGGATGAGCGATGCGACTTCGTGACCGGCAAACCAGAAAGCCAGGGAAGGCACCAGCGCGGCCAAGGCACCCAGCGAAAGAGCAGTCCAGCCGCTGCGTGCAGCACCATGCGGGTCATTGGCACCGACAGCCCTGCCCACGCGGACAGCCGCTGCTTGCGCGATACCGACCGGGATCATGAAAATCACGGCATAACACTGGGATGTCACGCCATGGGCTGCGAGTGCATCGGTCCCGAGCACGCCCATCATCAGGGAAAGCACGGTGAACATGCCCATCTCGGCAACTTCCGTGACCGCGATCGGCATGCCGACGCGCACGATCTCGAACATGTTCGGCCACTCGATCCGCCAGAGGCGTCCCAGCAGGCGATAACGGCGGAATTTGTGGTCGCGCATGACAAAGACCAGCAGCGCCAGAAACATGCTCACGTTGACGATCGCGCTGGCAAGGCCGGCGCCGTCGAGGCCCATTTCAGGGGCTCCCAGATTGCCGAACATCAAGGCGTAATCGAGCAGGCCGTTGAGTGCGATCGCGAGGATTGTCACGACCATCACGGCTCTGGGCCGGGCATGGGCTGCGAGAAACTCCGAAAGCACCATGAACCACATGGCTGGCAGCAGTCCGAAGACGATGTAGCGCAGATAGGACTGCACGTTGGCGGCTACCTCGGTTTCCTGGCCCAGCAGCGGCAGAATGCTGCCGGAGAACCATGCGATCTGGGAAATCGGTATCGCCAACAACAGGGAGAGCCACATCGCCTGGCGCATGACGGGACGGATACGGCGGAAGCGGCGTGCGCCAAGGTGCTGGGCCATCATCGGCGTGGCACCGGTCAGGGTGCCGAAGCCGAATGCAACAAAGGCCCAGTAGAAATGGCTGGCCAGGGTGCCGGCAGCAAGTTCATCGGCACCAATCCAGCCCATCAGGACCACGTCGGTGGTCATGATCGCCATGAGCGCGAGTTGGGTCAGTGCCAGCGGCACCGCCAGATGAACCACGGCGCGTGTTTCGCGCAGCCAGGGCAAGAGAGCAGGGGACAAGGAGGAACTCATGACATCGGACTTTCACACTGAAACAAGACAAAGTCCCGGTCCGGCGGATTGGGCGATGCTAGGTGGCTTTGGTAAAGCTCACAGACACGACACCGAACAGGTAATGAGGGGCAATGTCTGGAATGTGCACACAACAGCGCCCGGTACTTGGAACCGGGGTTGGGCAGCAAGCGAAGTCGCTGCCGTCAGGCGGTTTGCGTTAACATATGTCGTTCTATAACCGACCCCGACCTGGTTTGTCACCCGCGTCGCGGCGTTTGTCCGCAAACTCTGTGATCGCCTCGACCGCGAAATTGTGATCTCGGATGGAGGTGACGTGGCGGAAGGGTCTGATATCGTTTCGCAAGAACCTGTTGGAAGCAGGAGAGCAGTTATGCGCCGATTTCGTATCATTGCCGGTTTGGCCGTCATGGCAGCGGTTGCCGGTCTCGTTCTGGTGCTGACCAATCGGACCGCGAACGACGGTGACGTCACGATCAACCGCATCTCCAGCGAAGTCGCGATCAAGGGTTACGACCCTGTCGCCTATTTTCTCGAGGACGAGCCGACGCCGGGCGATTCCTCTTTTCAGGCACAATTCAACGGAGCCACCTATCAGTTTGCGTCGGCTGAAAACCAGTCGTTGTTCGAGGCTGAGCCGGCATCTTATGCACCCGCCTATGGGGGTTACTGTTCCTATGGTGTGCGCTAGGGCATGAAGTTTGATATTGACCCGCAAGCCTGGGAAATCGTCGACGGCCAGCTCTATCTCCAGCTTGATCCCGGCACCCGTTATGTCTGGCGCCAGGACATGCTCGAAAACATCATGATCGCCGATCAGGTGTGGCTGGATATCCGTGCCGTCAGCCCGGGCAACCTGCCCCAATAGTCTTCAGGTGAAATAGCCGCCTGAGTTCAATTGTCGTCTGCCTGGCCCTCGCGGACCCGGTTGGCGGGGAATGTGGCGACTACTGTTGTTCCCCGGCCCAGCTTGCTCGAGATATGCAGTTTGCCGCCCTGCAATTCCAGTTGACCCTTGGCCAGCGGAAGACCAAGGCCGGTGCCTTCGATGTCGTGGCGTGGAGAGGCGCGGACCTGCTCGAACGGCTCCTGGATACGCGCGATATCCTTTTGCGCGATCTCGATCCCTGTATCTGCGATCGTGATGTTCAATCTGCCGCGTCCATCGCGATCTGCGGAAAGTTCGACGCGCCGGCCCGCAGGGGTGAACTTGATCGCATTGGACAACAGGTTCAGCACGATCTGGCGCGATTTCTACGCGTCGGCATAAAGCGCCAGGTCGCTTTCCTTGTTGGACACGGTAACCGCAACTTCGGCGGTTTGGGCAAGCGGCCGCACCATGTCGTGCACGGTCTCGACCAGTTCGTCGACCTGAATTTCGGTTTCGAACAGATCGGCATGACCGGCTTCGATCTTCGATAGATCGAGAAGGTCA
>JABIUG010000287.1 GCA_018700655.1 Rhodospirillaceae bacterium
ATTTCACTGCGGTGTTTGACAAGGGGGCCTGGTCGATCTCGCAGGCCGAAGCACTCCTGCCCGGTGGAACCTCGCTGGCGCTCAGTGGTGAGGTGGTCGTCGAAGAAGATGAACCGGTGTTTCGCGGGCCGGTCGAAGCGACCTCCGACAATCTGCGCGCGACCCTGGAATGGCTCGAGTTCGATCTGGAGGGGGTTGCCCAGGATCGCTTGCGCCGTGTCGATCTCTTTGCCGATCTTTTCTTGTCGCCCGGTGTTATCGCCATGACCGGCCTTGATCTCGGTTTCGACTCATCGCGTCTGACTGGTGGGATCGCTGCAAGGATCAGCGAAATTCCCTCTGTGACGGCAGAGCTTGTGCTCGATCAGATCAATCTCGATGCCTATCTGCCCGAAACAGTCGCATCTGATGATGCCGCCGAACAATCCGACGAGAGCCTTGCGGCAGTGGTGACCTACATTTCGCTGATCAATCTGGATATCGATGCACGGGCAGACGTGCTGACCTACAACGGTGTGGCGGTCTCCGGCCTCGTCGCAGATGGGATCTTGCTGGACGACAAACTGGTCCTGGAGTCGTTTGGCGCGGCCGATATTGCCGGTGCTGCGGTGCGGCTGTCGGGAACCGTCGATCCCGTGAGTGGTTCGGTCGCACTGCAAATGGGCATCAAGGCCGAAGATGCCGGCGGCCTGTTGCGACTGGCAGGTGTAAACCTGCCGATCGATCCCGCCGAACTGGGCGCGGTAGAACTGGTTGGTGATATCACCGGCGATGCCGAACAGGCGGTCGTGCGCCAGCGACTGCAAACCGCGCTGGGCGCGGCCAGCGTCGACGGCACCTGGATCGATCCGTTCGGGACCCCATCGTTTGACGGGCGCCTGGGGCTGCGTAGCACCAGTTATCGGATTCTGGCCGCAGCCTTCGGCATCGATTTGCCCGATGCGGCTGATTCAGAAATCGCCATTGCGACCGACATTGCGACCGACATGGACCAGGCAGAGTTCAATGCGGTGATTGAAGTGCTGGGCGTGAAACTGCGCGGCAGCGGTGCGGTTGAGGGCCTCCAGTCCGAGCCGTTGTTCGATGTTCGCCTTCAGGTCGAACATGCCGAGCTCGCCGGACTGTTGCGCGATCTCGGCGTCGATGGTGGTTTTCCGGATCTTGGCCCTGTCGACCTTGGGCTCACGGCGACCGGAACGCCCGATCTTGTCGATATCGTGCTGGCACAATCGACCATCGGTCCTTCTTCACTGCGCGGCACACTGGGTGTGACGTTGAGCGGTGAGCGTCCCTACGTTCAGGCGAGGTTGGAGGCGGACGTTCTGGCGCTCGATCCATTCCTGGCCGCATCTTCAGGCGGCACGCTGGGCGATACCAGAAGCCAGGACAACCAGCGCTGGTCGAGCGAGGAGATCGACCTTGGTTTTCTGGAGCTGCTCGACGGCCGCTTCGAACTGGTAGCCGAGCGTCTTGAAGCCCAGAACCTCGTCGTCGAGGACCCGACGGTCGTTGCCAGCCTTGAAGACGGCCAACTCGATATCGAGAGGTTAGATGGCCGGCTGTTTGACGGCCAGGTAGCGCTGACCGGAACGGTGCTGTCTGGGGTGCCACATCACATGAACCTCAAGCTCGCCCTGGCCGATGCCGACATGGCCTGGTTGATGCGCCACTTCGCCGACAGCGATGCCGTTTCCGGGCGATTGTTTCTGGATGTTGCAGTCGATGGTGTTGGCATGAGCCAACGTGATTTTGTCCAGAGCCTGGCCGGCAATGGAGCGATTTCGCTGCGTGACGGGTTCGTTGAGGGCTTTGACCTGCGAGCGATCAGCGACCGTCTGGGCAACCTCGATAACGAGGTAGCCATAGCTACCATGCTGGCCGAAGCATCAAGTGGCGGTCAGACCGCGATCACGGCGGCGGAGGGTAACTTCGTGATGACCGAAGGCGTGGCGCGCTCCCAGGATCTCTCCGTGTTGCTGGATGGCGGCCGTGGTGACTTTGTTACTGCGATCGATCTGCCGCGCTGGTGGATCGACCTGGAAGGGCAGGCACGGCTGACCGATCACCCCAATGCGCCGGCGATTCCGGTTGCCGTCAACGGGCCGATCGACAACCCGGAGCGGGTCGTCGATACGCGGTCTCTCGAGAATTTCCTGGTCCAGCGTGTTGCCGAAACCGCCTTGCGCAAGTTGGGCGAAGATGAACTGGGTGGTGCAGCCGGCGCATTGCTGGGTGTCATCACCGGAAGCTCGGGGGATTCCGGGACAGGACAGGAAGCATCGACGCAAGGATCGGGATCAGACAGCGCGCCGCTGGAAGCGGTCCCCGCCAAACCCGAAGCGCCGGAAACTACGCAAGATGCCGCCGGGCAGGTGCTTGATCTTCTGACTGGTGGCAGTTCTGCGGAAAGCGCCGAAGAGCCTGCTTCCAGCAACAATCAGGGTTCATCAGGCAACCAGAGCTCGTCGGGCAGTTTGCTTGATCTGCTGGGCGGATCATCCGGCAACAACGACACGGAGATGTCCGCGCCGGAAAAGGAGCAGCCGGCGAGCGAAGACCTCAATACCGAAGAGCTGTTGCTCGATCTTCTGGGCGGCCTGGCAAACTGATTTTTGGCCGGATTGATCTATCGCAACGACGGTTCGCCAGCGGGCTTGCATTGAGGTGTTGTTGCGACTAATTATCATTTCCTGTTAAAACTGCAACTCAGTCGCAATTGCAAACACTCGAGGCATCATGACCCCACGACAGATTCTCGGCGGCCTGGCCATTGCAGCCATTGCTGCGCTTTCGCTTCCCGTCCAGGCAGATGGCGAGCTCAACCTCTACACGGCACGCCACTATGATAGCGACACCGTGCTCTTTGAGGCGTTCACGCAAGCCACAGGCGTCACGATCAACGTCATCGAAGACAAGGCTGGCGCCCTGATCGAGCGGATCAAGGCCGAGGGTCAGAACAGTCCGGCTGACATCTTCATGACGGCCGATGCCGGCAACCTGATGACGGCGGCCTCACAAGGGCTCTTTCAGCCGACCGTTTCAGCCGACCTGGAAGCGCGTATTCCGGCCAATCTGCGCCATACCGACGGCCTGTGGTTCGCTTTCACCAAGCGTGCCCGCGTCATCCTGGTGCGCAACGGCGTCGATGTGACAGGACTGGAACGCTACGAAGACCTCGCCGACCCGCGCTTTGCCGACATGATCTGCATTCGCAGTTCCGGGAATATCTACAACCAGTCGCTCGTCGGATCGCTGATTGCCGCCAACGGCGAAGAAGCGACGGCAGCCTGGGTGAGCGGCTTGGTCGAGAACATGGCGCGCGAGCCGGAATCAAACGACACCGGTCAGATCAAGGCGGTTGCTGCCGGTGAATGCGAGATCGGTGTCGCCAACACCTATTATCTCGCCCGCCTGGCGCGATCGGACGACCCTGCTGATGTTGCGATCGCCGAATCGATCACGGTGATCATGCCTAATCAGGCCGATCGTGGCGTGCACATCAATGTCAGTGGGGCCGGTGTGTTGAACCATGCTCCCAACGTCGACAACGCCGTCGCGTTCCTCGAGTTTCTTGCCGGCGACGCGGCCCAGGCGGCTTTTGCCGATGGTAACAACGAATGGCCGGCGGTTGATGGCATTGCTCATGCCAGCGTACTCGACGATCTCTATGGCAGCTTCGTTGCTGATGATCTCGATGCTTTGGTGTTCGGTGCCAATCGGATCAAGGCGCTGGAGATCATGGAAAGCAACGGCTGGAAGTAACGCCGCGCCATCTGGCACTCAGGATCGCGCGGTTCCCGGGCGGGACCGCGCAATCGCCCGCGACAGAAGAATGACCGGCACGACGCCGACCAGGACAATGGCCAATGCGGCGGTCGATGCCTCGGCGAGGCGCTCGTCGGCCGCGAGGCGGTAGACCCTGGTGGCGAGCGTTTCGAAGTTGAAGGGCCGGACCAGCAGGGTTGCCGGCAACTCTTTCATGACGTCGACGAACACCAGCAACGCACCTGAGAGCAGGCTGCCGCGCAGCAGGGGTGCGTGGATGCGGGCCAGGGTTGAACCCAGGCCGTGGCCCAGCGTGCGCGACGCACCATCCATCGAAGGTGTGACCTTGGTCAGCCCGGCATCGACCGCATTGTAGGCAACGGCGAGAAAACGCACGACATAGGCAAAGAGCAGGGCGGCAATCGATCCGGTGAGCAGAAGACCGGTCGAGATGCCGAAGGTCTCGCGCATGATCTGGTCGAGGCCGTTGTCGAACCAGGCCAGGGGAATGAGGATGCCGACCGCAATGACCGATCCGGGAATGGCGTAACCCATCGAAGCAAAACGTGCGGCGTAGCGCGGTACCGGTCCGCTGGCCATGCGCGCGCCATAGCCCAGAATGACTGCGGCGGCACAGGCGAGCATTGCGGCCAGACCGGCCACCATGATGGAGTTGGTGGCGTAGCCGATGAACGCCGTGCCGAACATCTGATCGCCACGATCCAGGGTCAGCGCCAGCAGGATTGCACCGGGCAGCAGAAACCCGATGAGGACCGGCAGACCGCAGGCCAGGACGGCGATGGTCGCCTTGAGACCTTTGAGATTGTACCTCGGCAGCGGCAGGTAACGCCCGGTGCTGCTGGCATAACGTGCCTTGCCGCGGGAGCTGCGTTCGAGCGTCAGCACGACGATGACAAACAGCATCAGGATGCTGGCGAGCTGTGCGGCAACTTCGGGTGAGCCGCGCAGGAACCAGGTCCGGTAGATACCGGTTGTGAAGGTCTGGACCCCGAAAAATTCGACGGTTCCGAAATCGGCCAGGGTTTCCATCAGGGCAAGCGCCAGGCCGGCTGCTATTCCTGGCCGGGCCATCGGCAGGGCGATCCGGAAAAAGCTGGACCATGGCCCGTGTCCCAGGGTGCGCGCGACTTCCAGTGCGCCGACCGACTGCGAGAGAAATGCAGCCCGGCCCAAAAGATAGACATAGGGGTAAAGCACGAGCGAAAGCATCGCGATGGCGCCTGGTGTCGAGCGGATCGCGGGGAACCAGTAATCGTGACGGGTCCAGTCGAAGAATTCACGCAGCGCGGTCTGGATCGGGCCGGCGAATTCCAGCAGGTCAGTATAGACATAAGCCAGGACATAGGCTGGCATGGCGAAGGGAAGCAGCAGGGCCCATTCCATGATGCGGCGTCCCGGAAACTCGCACATGGTGACCAGCCATGCCGCGCCGGTTCCCATGGCGCCTGCAAGAATGCCGACACCCAACAGCAGGGCGATGGTGTTGATCAGATAGGTCGAGAGGACCTGGCTGGCGAGCTGGTCCCACAAACCGTCGCTGTCGACAAAGAGATTGCTGGCGACGGCCAGGATCGGCAACGCGACCAGTGCGGCGACCGTCAGGGTTCCTGCGGTCAACAGCGCCGCGCCGCCGCGTGGCATGCGGCGATCGGTCGTGGTTTCTTCCTGGACGGTCACGGGTCTGGGGTCAGCCTGCCGGGCGGACCATGTTTTCAGGGCGGACCCAGGCGTCGAACTCTTCCGACGTCATCAGCTCCAGCGCGAGGGCTGCCTCTTTCAACGTGGTGCCTTCGGCATGGGCCTTCTTGGCAACCTTGGCGGCGTTGTCGTAGCCGATATGACTGTTGAGCGCGGTCACCAGCATCAGCGAGCGCTGCATCAGCTGGTCGATCTGTTCGCGGTTGGCCTCGATCCCGGTCACGCAGTTGTCGGTGAAACTGACCGCGGAATCGGCCAGCAGGCGGATCGAACGCAGCACGTTGTAGACCATCACCGGCTTGAAGACGTTGAGCTCGAAATGGCCCTGGGCACCCGCCACCGTGACAGCCGTGTTGTTGCCCATGACCTCGGCGCAGACCATGGTCAGGGCCTCGCACTGGGTCGGGTTGACCTTGCCCGGCATGATCGAACTGCCTGGTTCGTTGGCGGGAAGCGAAATCTCGCCAATCCCGCTTCGCGGGCCCGAACCCAGCAGGCGGACATCGTTGGCGATCTTGTTGAGGCTGACCGCGATGACGTTCAGCACGCCGGAAATCTCGACCATGGCGTCGTGTGCGGCCAGGGCCTCGAACTTGTTGTCGGCGGTGATGAAATCGAGCCCGGTGAGATCAGCGACCTCGGTGGCAAACTGGCTGTCGAACCCTACGGGCGAGTTGAGGCCGGTCCCGACCGCGGTTCCGCCCATCGCAAGGCGCAGGACATGCGGCAGCGCGCCACGCACACGTGCAATCCCGAGCTCGACCTGTTTGGCGTAACCGGAAAACTCCTGGCCCAGAGTGAGCGGGGTGGCGTCCTGCAGGTGTGTGCGACCGATCTTGATGATGTCGTCGAACGCCTCGGCCTTGGCTGCCAGCGCGCCGTGCAGATGCTCCAGCGCCGGGAGCAGTGAGCGGGTTGCTTCCATCGCGACGGAGATGTGCATGGCCGTGGGGAAGCTGTCGTTGGACGACTGGCTCATGTTGACGTGATCATTGGGGTGAACCGGGGTTTTGGAGCCCATGGTGCCGCCCATGATCTCGATCGCCCGGTTCGAGATCACCTCGTTGACGTTCATGTTGGTCTGGGTACCAGACCCGGTCTGCCAGACGACCAGTGGAAAGTGATCGGCCAGTGCGCCTTCGATAACTTCGCCGGCGGCCTGCTGTATCGCGGTCGAGAGCGCGGGATCAAGCCTGCCGGCGCCTTCGTTGACCCGTGCGGCGGCTTTCTTGACATAACCATAGGCCCGGATCAGCGGATCGGGCATACGCTCGCCGCCGATCTTGAAGTTCATCAGGGAACGTTCGGTCTGTGCGCCCCAGTAGCGGTCGGCGGCAACCTCCATCTCCCCA
>JABIUG010000288.1 GCA_018700655.1 Rhodospirillaceae bacterium
GTTTCCGTGTAAGCATGATCCGCTCTAGCCGGCGACCACCGCAGCCCAGGGCGACGTCACAAAGGCGCAGCCGTGGCGTTCGTTGCCACGATCCTGCACCGCATTGGGGCAAGCGAAGGACGAGATGACCGACGGCGGGATCTCGACCGTGCTCCAGCGCTCGCCAAGGACGGAACGAACCGCCGGATCCATCCGTGAATCAACCGTTACGACGTCCGTACCGCTGACATCGATGCGCGGCACGCGGAAGGCATCGTTCAGCGACATGCCATGATCGGTCAGGAACGAGATCAACTGAAACACAGCCGGGAATATTCGCCTGCCGCCCGATGCTCCGAGAGCAAAATTGCCGCCTGGAGCGCCAGTCACGACAGCGGGGCACATGTTCGACAACGGCCTGCGGCCCGGTTTCAAGCCATTGGGGCCACCGGGACGTGGATCGAACCACATGATGCCGTTGTTCATCAGGAAGCCGATATTGGGCAGCATGACCCGGCTGCCAAAGACCGACAGCAACGTCTGCGTCAGCGCGACCATGTTGCCCTTGGCATCGACCACGGTTAGATGGGTCGTGCAGCTCTCGCCGTCGCCCTCGCCCATGGTTTCGAGACGATGGTTGTAGGCGCCAAACAACGCCTCAGCATAGGCTTCATAGGCAGAACGGCCTGGCGCCCGCCCCTTTGCGGACCATGCACCTTCGAGCCGGCCCAGCGCATCAAGCAGCGTGGGTCCTGCATTGAGTTCGGGCGCGACATGGACGGTGGCACCGCGATAGGAACCTGAATGTGCCTCCGTAATCCGGGCCTCATAGGCTGCGAGATCAGCGGCATCTACCTTGGCCCCGACCTCGGCCATATCGGCGGCAAGCGCCTGCGCCAGATCGCCGCTGTAGAAATCCTGTGGCCCGGCATCGCGCAACTGCTCGAGCGTGGCGACCTGCTTGTCGCTTTGCAGGGTCGTGAGGTTTGCCGCGTCGAGGCTGACGGCAGGCAGGCCATCGGGCATGAAAAAATCCCGGCTGGCCGGATAGTTGGCCAGGCCGCGTGCCTCCAGTGAAATTCTCAAGGTGGCGTGCCAGTCGACCTTCATGCCACGTTTGGCCATTTCTACGGCAGGGCCGATCGCGTCGGCCCAATTGAGCGTTCCGAAGCGATCCAGCGCCGCGCTCAAACCCGCCACGACGGTCGGCACTGCGATCGAGAGCGGGCCCTGCACATTGCAATCATCGACGACACGGGGCCATCCGAATAGATCGTCATCGGTATCGCTGACATCCTCCAGCGGATATTCGGCGGGATCGAGATTCTGCGAAGCAATGGTGCTGAAATCGACCGCGTGGGTTTGGCCGCTTTCGGCATCATAAACCATCATGTAACCACAGCCGCCAATACCACTCATCCAGGGCTCGATCACACCAAGCGCCAGACCGGTCGTTACCGCGGCATCGACGGCATTTCCGCCTGCGGCGAGGACTTCGGCACCAATGGCGGAAGCTTCGTGATGATGGCTCGCGACCAGCCCCTTCTCTGACACGACGGCCGGTTTGTTGATCCGCCAGGTTTCCGTGAGCTGCAGAACCATGATCTCTCTCCCTATCGAAAAGCTGCACCTTCGACCTTAGGTCGGCTACCCTGTGGCGTCACGCGCTAGAGCAGATCAGGTTCCCCGGAATCCGCTTTGTGATAGCGCAAGAAACTATGAAGTGTTTCCGTGTAAACATGTTCCGCTCATGCTTGGAGTTCGACCGTGGACCATCCCCTCTTCGCCGATGACATGAAGCTGACACCCTATTGGTGGGACGAAGCACCCAGGCCCGAGATCGCCAACAGCCCGTTACCCGATACGGTCGATGTCGCGATTATCGGCGCCGGCTATACCGGCTTGACCGCAGCCATCAACCTGGCACGGGCTGGCCGGAGTGTAGTCGTGCTGGATGCCGAGGATGCGGGCTGGGGCTGCAGCGCACGCAATGGCGGGCAGATCGGTTCGGGCGTCAAACCCGATGTCGATGATCTGGAGCGGAAATACGGCCGTGAGGCCGGCCACGCAGTGGTCCATGAAGGTTTCAACAGCCTAGAACACACGATCGACTTCATCAAAGCAGAGGGGATCGACTGCGACCTGCGTCAGAACGGACGTTTCATCGGCGCCCACCGCGAATCCAAATACGACACCATGGCTGAAAACTTCGAAGCGCTGAACAAGGTCCGACCCTTTGATTGGCATATGATTCCCCATAGCGAGACGAAGACCGAATTGGGAACAGAGGCCTATTTCGGCGGTGCGGTCCTGCCTCACCATGCGGCACTGCAGCCTGCCAAATACGTCAACGGTCTGGTCGAGCGGGCCCTGAAGGCGGGCGCAACAATCGAGACTCACACGCCAGTTCTGGGGCTTGATGCCAAGGACGGCGGCAGTACGGTCGTAACCACGCGGGGCAAGATCACCGCACGCGACGTGATCGTCGCGACCAACGGATATACCCAGCGACTGACGCCGGGCCTGCGCCGCCGCGTGATCCCGATCGGCAGCTACATGATTGCGACCGATCCGATTGATCCAGAGATCATGCAACGCATCATGCCGCAGCAGCGCGCACTCTCCGACACCCGCAAGGTGGTCTATTACTACCGCTCATCACCCGATCACACCCGTGTCGTGTTCGGCGGGCGTGTCGCCCTGCAAGAGACCGACCCCAAGATCAGCGGCCCCCGGCTGCATGACATCATGAGCGGTCTGTTTCCCGAGCTGAAAGAGACCAAGATCAGCCATAGCTGGATGGGGTTTGTCGCCTACACTTTTGATCACCTGCCCCATCTGGGTCAGCGCGACGGTGTCTGGTTCTCCATGGGTTATTGCGGTTCCGGCGTCGCCTGGGCGACCTATCTGGGTCACAAGCTGGCGCACAAGGTGCTGGGGAACGACGAAGGAAAGACAGCGTTTGACGACATGTCGTTCCCGACCCGCCCGCTCTATACCGGCGATCCCTGGTTCCTCGGTGCCGCGGTCGCCTATTATCAGGCGATGGACAAGTGGGGTCGTTGATCGGGGCGCGAGTGTGCCCGCTTTCAGGCCTGACCGGGTGTGACGACAACGCCGTGCACATATTCACGGGCGATGGCGTGAATCATGTCGAGATCAAAACCCTCGGGATCGTGGGCGTGGCGTAACCACAAGCCATAGACCAGCGAAACGATCGTCTGGGCGATGCCCTCAACACGGTTGGGGGCGACCAGTTCAGCCAGGATCGGGCGCAACAGATCAAACAACGCCTGATCGAAGGCCGCCTGGATGCCGGAAAAACTCTCGCGTTCGGACACTTGGGCATAAAAGCTCAGCCAGGCACTGATCGCCTCGGGTGAGCGCTGGCCGGGGGCGAAATGGCCCTGCATATAGCCCATCAGCCGATCTAGAGGCCGGTCCCGGGGATCAATCCCTGCCTCGACATCTGCCAGTGTCATATCGACCAACGTCTGCATGGTCGCTTCCAGCAGGTCGTCCTTGCCGTCGAAATAGTGGTTGACCAACCCGACTGATAAACCGGCACGACGGCTGATACGCGCCACGGTCGCGTCCTGGAATCCATCCTGATGGATCGACGTTATGGTCGCTTCGATCAGTTGCTTCCGGCGAACCGGCTCCATCCCAACCTTGGGCATGCGTACCTGCTACGACGTAATACCGAGATCGCGCTTTTTCTTCATGGCCCATGCCTGAATGATGCGATCGGCAATCATCGCCATCAGCGCCATCGAGCCACCAGCGATCACGCCTTGGCCAAACCGTGCATTGGTCAGGCTGTCATAGACCCACTGGCCAAGCCCCTTGGTTCCCACGAGCGCGGCGATCACCAGCATGGCGAGCGCAAACATGACGACCTGATTGAGGCCCAGCATGATCTCTGGAATGGCAAGCGGCAGTTTGACCCTCCACAGGACCTGACGTTCGGTGCAGCCCATCATGCGAGCCGCCTCGACCGCGACGGGATCGACATTGCGCAGGCCGAACTCGGTATAGCGGATCGCCGGAACGATCGAATACATGATGATCGCAAGCAGGGCCGAGAAGTCGCCGACCAGGAACACCATGATCACCGGGATCAGGAAGACAAAGAGCGGCATGGTCTGGAGTGTGTCGTTGATCGGACGCATCACCGCCGAAACACGATCGTTCTGCGCTGCCCAGATACCCAGAGCGCCACCCAGCACGAAACAGATGATGACCGAGGTCGCAGTCAGGTAGAACGACAGCATGGCGCGCGGCCAGGCCCCGCTGGTCAGCATGAAACCCATACCAAGCAGGGCAAACAGCGCAACACGCCAGCCTCCGACCTGGTAGGCGATCAGCGTCACGGCGCCAACGAAGACGGGCCAGGGCGTACCGGTCGAACCAAAGAAATAAAGCACCGCAAGAAGGCCAACAACCACCGCCGCGCGCCAACCGCCCAAACGAGCGGCGCCGATGCTGATGGCGATCATCAGACCCCAGTAAATCGTTGCCGCAACCTGGGTCATCTCGAATCCCCATGAGGCCGGGCGCGCGATCCGGTCCAGCCCGGCTTTCATCGGCAGCATGAAGAAGAACAGGGTGGCATTCTTGATCGCGTCGGTGACCCCGAAGAAGTTGCGCGTGAACCAGCCGACCGCGTCGTTGAGGTCTTCAGCCGGGTCAAAAACCCAGGCCACGGGATATTCATGAAATGCCGGAACGATCTCGGCCAGGATCAGGCCAATGCCGGTGGCAGCCACCATTGCCGCCAGATAGGGATGACGGTTGAGGAAGTTACCGGTGCGCGCCAGGTGTATGTCACCGCTGCGTTCGGCAAAACCGCGACTGATCCGGTCCATCACCATGGCCAACAGAACAATCACCAGGCCTGCAATCAGGCTCTGTCCGGTTTGTGCCTTGCGCATGGTCGAGAGCACTTCCCAACCGATATCGGCGAAGCCACCGATGATCGCGGCGATGATGACCATGGAGAGAGCCGCCATGATGGTCTGGTTGACGCCGATCATGATCGTGTGCAGTGCCGCTGGAATACGCACCATGAAAAGAAGCTGGAAACCGTTACAGCCTGACATCTGGCCGCTTTCGATCACATTGTCGGGCACGCGGCCCAATCCAAGCATCACGTTTCTGACCATCGGCGGACTGGCGTAAATCGCCGAAGCGACCATGCCTACAACAGGGCCGATACCGAACAGAATCAGGATCGGAATGAGATAGGCGAAGGTCGGCATCGTCTGCATGACGTCGAGCAGAGGGTTAATGACCTTGCGCGCCCAGCGGAACTGATAGGCCAGCAGACCCATGGTCATGCCTATGAAAAGCGAAAGTGGCACGGAGATTCCGACCAGCGCCAGCGTCGACATGCTCTCTTCCCAGTAACCCACGACCACCATGTAGAACATGGCAGCCACACAGAAGATCGCAAGACGAATGTCCTTGGCCGCATAGGCGATGATACCGACCAATGCGATGGTCACCGGCCAGGGCATCCAGACCAGCAGGTCCTGCAGGCCAAAGACGTTCATCTGCCAGTCACCAAACTGGACACGGCCGCCTGCCATTGGCCATTCCACGATATCCGAAACCAGGCGGA
>JABIUG010000289.1 GCA_018700655.1 Rhodospirillaceae bacterium
GGCCGGCGGCAGTGACGGCTATGGTGGCGGTGGTTACGATAACGGCCCGTCCGGCGGCGGCGGTGGTGGCGGTGCAGACATCGACGACGAAATTCCGTTCTAGCTACTGCGACTGGCGATCGTAATCGACGATTGGCACGCGGCTCAATGACAAGCTTTCTTTGGTGCAACGGGCACCACATGGAAGCCATCAGTGCAGGAGCAGTTTTGGCAACAGTGTGCTTGGCATAATGCGCTTGGAATGAAGCGACTGCGGCCTTCGGACGGCATGAATCCTTCGCTTGGGATTATCCCCCAATCGAGTTTGTTCGCAGGTGCAATAAGTGCTATAAATCTATCTTGAATTTCAGCCTATCTTGCGGTGGCAAAACCGTTCACCATCAACATCTTGTAGCAACCCGGCAGGCCGCGTGACCGACCCCGTTCAAACCGATCCGTCAGACATCGCTCCGGTTACGATCGAAGAGGAGATGCGCAAGAGTTACCTCGATTACGCTATGAGCGTGATCGTGGCGCGTGCGCTGCCCGATGTCCGTGACGGCCTTAAACCTGTGCACCGTCGCATCCTGTTTGCGATGGAAGAGCAGGGTTACACCTCCGACAAACCTTATCGAAAATCCGCCCGCATCATTGGCGACGTGATGGGCAAATATCACCCGCACGGCGACTCCGCGATCTATGACGCCATGGTGCGCATGGCGCAGGATTTCTCGATGCGCATGCCCCTGATCGACGGCCAGGGAAATTTTGGCTCGATGGATGCCGATCCGCCCGCCGCGATGCGCTACACCGAAGCGCGCCTGACCAAGCTGGCCGAGACGCTGCTGGATGACATCGACAACGATACCGTCGACTTCCGCGACAACTACGACGGCAGCGAGAGCGAACCCGTCGTATTGCCGGCACGCTTTCCCAATCTCCTGGTCAATGGCGGTGCCGGCATTGCTGTGGGTATGGCGACCAATATTCCGCCCCATAACCTGGGCGAAGTGATCAACGCCTGCTGTGCTCATATCGAAAACCCCGGGGTCTCGGCCGAAGACCTGATGCGTTATGTCCACGGCCCCGATTTTCCGACCGGCGGCCTGATCATGGGCAAACACGGTATTTACAAGGCCTACACCGAAGGCCGCGGCTCCGTGATGATGCGTGCCAAGGTGCACACCGAAGAGGTGCGCAAGGACCGCGAGGCAATTATCGTCACCGAGGTGCCCTTTCAGGTCAACAAGGCACGCCTGCTTGAGCGTATTGCCGAACTGGTGCGTGAGAAGCGGATCGAGGGTATCGGTGAACTGCGCGACGAAAGCGACCGCCACGGTGTGCGCGTCGTGATCGAATTGCGGCGCGACGCCATGGCCGATGTCGTTTTGAACCAGCTCTATCGCTTCACGCCACTGCAGACCTCGTTTGCCGTTAACATGCTGGCGCTTGACGACAGCGGACGCCCGCAGTTGATGACTCTGCTCGATGTCATCTCGAAGTTCATCGCCTTCCGCGAGCAGGTCGTCACCCGGCGCACGCTGCATCTGCTGGGCAAGACACGCGAACGCGCTCATCTGCTGCTGGGCCTGACAGTGGCGGTGGCCAATATTGACGAAGTCGTCGCCATGATCCGCCGGTCTGCCGATCCTCAGGAAGCCCGCGAGGCCCTGATGGAACGGGACTGGCCGTTGGGCGACATTCTGCCCCTGGTCGGGCTGGTGGAAGGCGATGACGCCTCAGCCAGAACCGAGGCTGCCGGGTATTATCGCCTGACGGAAGAACAGGCCCGCGCGATCCTCGACCTGCGCCTCCACCGCCTCACCGGGCTGGAACGCGGCAAGATTGTCGAAGAACTGAAGGGCCTGGTCGAGAAGATCAGCGAATACCTCGAGATCCTGCGTTCGCGTGATCGTCTCATGGAGGTCATCACCGATGAACTCAGGGAAGTGCAGCAGGATTACGCCAACGATCGCCGTACGGAAATCAGCGATGCGATTTTCGATCAGGACGACGAAGACCTGATCCAGCCCGAGGACATGGTCGTCACGGTCAGCCACAACGGCTACGTCAAGCGCGTTCCCCTGGCGGCCTATCGCGCCCAGCGTCGCGGCGGTAAGGGCCGCAGCGGCATGGCGACGCGCGACGAGGATTTCGTCAGCAGCGTCTTTGTCGTGAACACCCACGCCTGGATGCTGTTCTTCTCTACTTCGGGGCTGGTTTACCGCCTAAAGACCTACCGTCTCCCAATGGCGACACCCCAGGCGCGGGGCAAGGCCTTCGTGAATCTCTTGCCGCTTCAAGAGAGCGAGACCGTTTCGACCGTTCTGCCCATGCCGATCGACGAGGAGACCTGGGACAATCTCCACATCATCTTCGCCACGGCCCACGGTTCGGTCCGGCGAAACCGCTTGTCGGATTTCGCGAACATTCGCTCCAATGGCCTGATCGCCATGAAGCTGGAAGAGGGCGAGCGCCTGATCGGCGTGGAAACCTGCCGCGACGATCAGGATGTCATGCTCTTTACCCGCCAGGGCCGCTGCATCCGCTTCCGGGTTGGTGACGTTCGTCTGTTTGCCGGGCGCACTTCTTCGGGCGTGCGCGGCCTGCGCCTTGCCCCGGGTGATGAGGTTCTGGGCATGACCGTGCTCGACCACATCGAAGTCGATGGCGCGACACGCAAAGCCTATTTCAAGCGGGTCAGCCTGGAGCGCCGTGCCGAGGACCTCGACGATGATGATGACGCCACCGAGGACATCGTTCTGGATGACGCGATCTATGAGGATCTCAAAGCCCGCGAGCAGTTCCTGCTGACCATGGCGACTGACGGTTTCGGCAAGCGCAGTTCAGCCTACGACTACCGTGTCACAGGCCGTGGCGGCAAAGGCATCGAGAATATGAACCTCGACCGCGGCAAGAAGAAAGAGCGCGCCGAGATCGTCGCAGCTTTCCCGATCGAGGAAACCGACCAGGTCGTTCTGGTTTCCGATGGTGGCCAGCTCATTCGCAGCGGCGTGCACGAAATCCGGATCACCGGTAGGCGCTCACGGGGTGTCACGGTGTTCCGCGTGGCCGAGGACGAACGGGTTGTCTCCGTCGCCCGAATCGACGACGAAGACGGAGATGAAGAAGATATGCCGTTGGATGGCGAAGCTGTGGAAACCGAAGTCGGTGGGGAGGCTGCGATCGGAGGTGTTACCGAAGCTGGCCCCACGGAACCCGAAGCCGAGGAACCACAGGAATGATCAACCACCGCGTTGGTGTCTATCCCGGTTCGTTTGACCCGATCACGACCGGCCACATTGACATCATCACCCGCTCGCAGCGCATGATGGACAAACTGATCGTCGGTGTAGCGATCAATACGGGCAAAAGCCCGCTGTTCAGCTTCGATGAGCGCATGGAAATGCTGCGCACGGAGTTGATGGATCTGCCTTCGGGCGACGGTCTTGCCGAGATCGAGGTCCGCCCGATCGAGGGTCTCCTGGTGCATTTCGCCAAAACCTGCGGCGCAAGCCTGATCGTGCGTGGTCTGCGAGCGGTGAGCGATTTTGACTACGAGTTCCAGATGGCGGGCATGAATGCGCGCATGGAAAAGGACGTCGAGACGGTGTTCCTGATGGCTTCGGAACGCCACACCTTCATCGCCTCGCGCCTGGTCAAGGAAGTCGCACTCCTGGGCGGCGATTACCGCAGCTTTGTGCCCGAGCGCGTCGGCCTCCGCCTGGCCGATGCTGTCGATCGTTACCGCGAGCGCAAGGCCAGTGCCGACTGATACGCCGGACGGCGTTGGAGGCCCATGCGGGTCGACCTGTTCGATTTTGATCTTCCCGACGAACTGATCGCGACCCATCCGGTCGAGCCGCGAGATGCTGCACGCCTTCTGGTTGTCGGTAGCGATGGTAAGGTCGAACACAGGACATTCCGTGACCTGCCCGATCTCCTGCTTCCAGACGACCTTCTGGTCATCAACGACACCCGCGTCATTCCAGCGCGGCTGACCGGGCACAAGGGCGAAGGCAGGGTTGAAGTAACGCTCGTGTCACCACTGAGCGATCGCCAATGGAAAGCTCTGGCCCGTCCTGCGCGCAAGCTGAAACCCGGCACCTGCATCGACTTCGCCGAAGGCTTCACCGCAATCGTTGTGGAGAAGGGCGACATGGGCGAAGTCGTCCTGTCGTTCGAGACATCAGGTGGATCTCTGATGGACCTGCTGGAACGCCATGGTGCCATGCCTCTGCCGCCCTACATCAAACGCCGTGAAGGTGCCGATCCCGCGGACCGCAACGACTATCAAACCGTCTATGCGGCCGAACCGGGGGCGGTCGCAGCCCCGACTGCCGGTCTGCACTTCACCGATGATCTTTTTTCGCAGCTCGAACAGCGTGGCGTCGGCACCGCCAGGGTCACGCTCCATGTCGGACTGGGGACTTTTCAGCCGATCCGGGTCGACGATACCGACGACCACCCCATGCATTCCGAATGGGGCAGGGTGACGGCCGAGGCGGCTGAAAAGATCAACCGCACCCGGGCAGCGGGCGGTCGCGTCGTCGCGGTCGGGACGACAAGCGTGCGCCTGCTCGAAAGTGCCGCCGATGAGCAAGGTGTGGTGCATCCTTTCGAGGACGAAACGGCCATCTTCATCACGCCGGGCTACCGCTTTCGTACCGTCGACCTGATGGTCACCAA
>JABIUG010000033.1 GCA_018700655.1 Rhodospirillaceae bacterium
ATTGCGGTTGCCAGCGGCAGCTCGTCGGCGATGTGGCCATCTTCGATTGCCGAGAGCACGCCGATCGCCCGGATCGAATGCTCGTCGACCGTATAGACGTGGTACATGTCGTGCTGCATCTGCGCCACGACACGCCCGAAATCGGGTAGAAAACGGCCCATTACGCCGGCTTCGTTCATGGTCCGCAGCGCGCGCTCGGGGTCGTTGCGCGAGGTCAGGACATCCATGAAAATTGCGTTGGCCTGTTCGTCGGCGCGCAGTGTGTTGTCGATGCGATGAAGATTCTGGGTCATCTGCCACAGCGCGCGTGGATGAATCTCGATCTTCTCTTTCTGGGCGACCTGAAAGAATCGTACGAGGTCACGCGGATGGTTGCCGAAGTGGTGACGATCGGGCGCGGCAAGGCGTCCGCTCAAGACCGGGAAACCTTCGACCTCCGATCGCCCGACACCGTAACGCGGCCTGCTGCGCACCGTGAGTTGGGCGTCTTCAATCGCGGCTGCAAAGATGCGGGTGAGATCGCCGACATCCTTGGCGACCAGAAAATATCGTTTCATGAAACGTTCGACGGCCGGCTGGCTGCGTCCTGCCGAAAAGCCCATCCTGGTTGCGATTTCAGTCTGCAGGTCGAAGGTCAGGCGTTCTTCGGCCCGGCCCGAGATGACATGAAGGTGCCAGCGCACGCGTGCCAGGAAATCCGATGCCCGGCGGAAGCGCGACAGTTCGGCCCTGGTCAGAACGCCGGCCTCGGCGAGATCTTCGACATGGCCGACCCGGTAGAGATACTTGGCAATCCAGAACAGGGTATGGAGGTCGCGCTGGCCGCCTTTGCCTTCCTTCACGTTGGGTTCGAGAACATAACGTGAGTCGCCGAGCTTGATGTGGCGCGTGTCGCGTTCTTCCAGCTTGGCACGCACGAATTCGGGCCCACTGCCGGCCACGACATCACGGCCGAACCGGCGTTGCAGCGTGCGGAAGAGGTTGCGGTCACCCCACAGGAACCGCGATTCCAGAACCGCGGTGCGGATCGTCATATCGTCCTTGGCGCGCCGGATCGTATCGTCGACCGTTCGGACCGCGTGGCCGACCTTGAGGCCGAGATCCCAGAGCATATAGAGCGCACCTTCGATCACCTGCTCCTGCCAGGGTGTCGCCTTGTAGGGCAGCAGAAACAGCAGGTCGAGGTCCGAATAGGGCGCCATCTCGCCGCGCCCGTAACCGCCGACCGCGACCAGCGTCAGGCGCTCGCCTTTCAGCGGGTTGGAGTTGGGCGAGACCCGCAACGTGATGTGTTGCAGCAAGGCGCGGATGCACTCGTCCATCAGCAGGCTCATGCCGGCAACCAGCTCCGCGCCGGTCGCACCGGCGAGCAGCCTTTCGTCGAGGTTCGCGCGACCGGCCTCGATGGTCGAGGTCAGAACCGCCTGCAGGTCGGCGGGTTCGCTCGACCCGAGCGCGCCCAGAGAAGTTTCGAGTACCTTGCGGCTGACGATTGATCCGGGTTTGGGAACCATCGGACGGCGGCTCATGATGACCCCTCCGCCAGGTCCTTCAGCCGGTAGATCAGGTCGAGCGCCTCGCGTGGTGTCAGTTCGTCGGGTGCGATGTCGTCAAAGGTCTTTTCCAGAGCCGATACGGTGGCCGGAGCCTCTTTGGGCGCGTGGTAGGCGACTGCCTGGAAGAGCGGGAGATCGTCGGCAAGGCGGACCAGCGCACTGCCCTGTTCTCCGGCCTCGATTGTCTTGAGAACTTCCTCGGCACGGCCGATCACGGCGCTGGGCAGGCCGGCGAGCTGGGCGACATGGATGCCGTAGCTGCGGTCTGCGGCGCCGGGTCCGACCTCAAAGAGGAAGACGATATCGTCCTGCCATTCCTTGACCCGCATGGTGTGGGGCTTGAGTGCATCGAGCCTGGCGGCAAGGGCGGTGAGCTCGTGGTAGTGCGTGGCAAAGAGCGCGCGGCAGCGATTGTTTTCGTGAAGGTGCTCGAGCGTCGCCCAGGCAATCGAGAGGCCGTCAAAGGTCGCGGTGCCGCGCCCGATCTCGTCGAGGATGACCAGCGAGCGGTCGCTGGCCTGATTGAGGATCGCGGCGGTTTCGACCATCTCGACCATGAAGGTCGACCGTCCGCGTGCCAGATCGTCGGCTGCTCCCACGCGGCTGAAAAGGCGGTCGACAACACCGATCGAGGCGGCGGCGGCGGGCACGAAGCTTCCCATCTGCGCCATCACGGCGATCAGCGCGTTCTGGCGCAGGAAGGTCGACTTGCCCGCCATGTTCGGGCCGGTCAGCAACCACAGCCGGGCTTCATCCTCGAGCCTGCAATCGTTGGCAACAAAGGCCTGGCCCGATGCCGGGTCGACCAGTGCCTCGACCACGGGATGACGGCCCTGTTCGATCGTGAACTCCAGACCTGTCGTGACAACCGGCCGGCTGTAATTGCGTTCGGCCGCCAGTTCGGCAAGGCCGCCGGCGACATCGATCGCGGCGAGCGCGCCCGCGGCGGCGGCAATCGCGGTATCGGCGCAAGCAATGGCTTCGACCAGCTCGGCAAAGAGGGCCAGTTCCAGTGAGACGGCATGGTCGGCCACACGTGAAATCCGGGCTTCCAGCTCACCCAGCTCGACCGTGGTGAAACGCATCGCATTGGCCATGGTCTGGCGATGGATGAAGATCTCGCGGTCGAGTTTGTCGGCGTGGACCTGGGTCGTTTCGACGTAATAACCCAGCATGTTGTTGTGGCGGACCTTCAGCGCGTTGACCCCGGTCTCGCTCTGATAACGCGATTGCAATGCCGCGATATGACGGCGGCTGTCGTCGCGCAGCATCTTGGCTTCGTCGAGTTCGGTGTTTTCACCCTGGCGGACAAAACCGCCATCGCGTGCGAGCAGAGGCGGTTCGTCGATCAGGCAATGCTCCAGCCGTGTGACCAGCTCGGGCGTGGTCCCCAGATGCGCAATGGCATCGGCCAGATCGCGTGGCAACGCCGTCATGCCCGACATACGTCTGGCGATGGCATCGCCTGCCTTGAGGCCTTCACGGATGGCAACGAGATCGCGCGGTCCGCCACGGCCCAGCGCAAGGCGACCAAGCGCACGTTCGAGATCGGGCGCCTGCGCCAGGCTGGCGCGCAGGTCTTCACGCAGGGTGCGATCTTCGAGAATGACTGCGACGGCGTCGTGACGTTGTGCGATGGCGCCGGGATCGGTCAGGGGTGCTGCGAGGCGCTGGCCCAGAAGACGCGCGCCGGCGCCGGTGACACTGCGGTCCATGACACCCAGCAGGCTCGCTTTCTTCGAGCCATCGAGCGCCTGCATCAGTTCGAGATTGCGCCGGGTTGCGGCATCGATCGCCATGGTCTGCCTGGGGGAGAGGCGACGGGGCGGGGCAAGGCGCGGCAGTTTGCCCTTCTGGGTCAGCTCGACATAAGCGACCAGCCCGCCCATTGCGGCCAGTTCACCACGGCCGAATGCGCCGAAGGCTTCAAGCGAGGCGACCCCGAACAGTTCCTTGAGGCGGCGTTCGCCGGCCCGGCTGTCGAACCGTGCACCGGCTTCCGGCGTCAGCCGCTCGCGCCATGGCAGCAGGGTTTCGGCAAGACCGGCATCATCAAACAGCGCTTCGGGCATTACGAGCTCGGCAGGAGCGATCCGCTCGAGTAGCGCGGGCAGTCCTGCAGGGTCGACCGGTTCGACGGCGAAGGCGCCGGTCGACATCTCGATCCAGGCGACTGCCAACTCGTCCTGAGCCTGTGCCAGGGTTGCCAGATGATTCGAGCGGCGGGCATCGAGCAGGGTGTCTTCGGTGATCGTGCCCGGCGTGACGATGCGCGTGACGCCGCGTTTGACGATCGATTTGGCCCCACGCTTCTTGGCGATCGCCGGATCTTCCATCTGCTCGCAGATCGCGACCTTGAAACCGTGGCGGATCAGGCGCTCGAGATAAGTCTCGGCGGCATGGACCGGTACACCGCACATCTGGACGTCTTCGCCGAGATGTTTGCCGCGTTTGGTGAGCGCAATGTCGAGCGCGGCAGCAGCCTGCACGGCATCGTCGAAGAAAAGTTCATAGAAATCACCCATGCGGAAGAACAGCAGGGTCGATGGATTCTCGCGCTTGATCGACCAGTACTGCGCCATCATCGGCGTCATTTGTGCGGTCGATGGACGTGCCTCAGCACCACCAGCGGCGTCGCGCGGCGTCTCCTGTGGTGCTGTGGTGGTGGCGTCGTCGGACACCGGCATTTCCGTCAGGTTTGTTGTGTCGCGGAACCTATCACATCCGCTGGTGAGGAATGTTTATTCGGCGGCGGCCTGTTGAAAAGCCTGGAGTGTGCGATCGACCGCGTCGTCGTCGAGACCCTTGTGACAGACCAGACGGACCGATCGGCTGCCTCCGCCGATCAAAAGGCCTTCCTGCGCGACGTTCGCCAGGATCGCCTGCCAGCGATCCCCTGGCAGGCCGACAAAGACCATGTTGGTCTGGCAGGCTTCCAGATCGACCTCGAATCCGGGCAGTGCGGCAAGCCCTTCGGCCAGGCGTCGGGTGCGGGCGTGGTCGTCAGCCAGGCGCGTGACGTTGTGCGATAGGGCGTGAAGGCCTGCCGCGGCCAGAAAACCGGCCTGGCGCATGGCGCCGCCGAGCAGCTTCCGTTGCCGTCTGGCCCGCGTGATGATGTCTGCCGGACCCGAGAGGACGGTGCCGCATGGCGCACCAAGGCCCTTGGAGAGACACAGGGAAACGGTATCGGCATGGCTTGCGAAGTCCGATGCCGGCCTGCCGGTTGCCGCGACGGCGTTCATCAGACGCGCACCGTCGAGATGCACCGAAAGACCATGACGCCGCGCTACCGCGCTGCATTCTTCCAGCCGTTCAGGGCCCTGGACCTTGCCGCCCATGGTGTTCTCGAGGCAGAGCAGGCGGGTGATCGGATAGTGTGGATCGTCGGGTTTGACCGCGGCATCTATGTCGTCGGGGTCGAGGCCACCATCAGGTCCGGTCGGCAGGGCGCAGGGCACAATGCCGCCCAGTGCAGAGCTGCCGCCTGCTTCCGCGCCCAGGACATGGTAGCCGGCGCCGGCGATCAGTTCCTCGCCGCGCTGACAATGGGCGAGCATGGCCGAAAGATTGCTCTGTGTGCCCGAGGTGCAATAGACCGCCGCTTCCTTGCCCATCAGATCAGCGACATGGGATTCCAGCGCGTTGACGCTGGGATCGTCGCCATAAACATCGTCGCCGACTTCCGCCTCGGCAATAGCCTGGCGCATCGCTGCGTCGGGCCTGGTGACCGTGTCGCTGCGCAGATCGATCGCGTCAGGCGCATTGGAGCCGCCATATGATGATCCCGGATAAGCAGCAGATGCAGGCATGGGTGATTCCTTTCTGTCGACCATGGTTTCTGTCGACCATGGTTTTCAGCCGACCAGGGCCGCGACGATATGAACACGGACGCCGCCGCCCCCATTGAGCGCGGTATGATAACCCCGCGTGTCGGTAAAGTAGACAGAACCGTCGGCCGGCAAATGGGTGACGTGATGGTTCACGATGAACAGTTAGCCCGGATTGGTGACGATCGGGATGTGCAGGCGCGGTTCTGGGTCGCGATGCCAGGAATTGCAGGTGTAGATATCCTTGGCCAGAACCCGCATGCGCCCGATCGTGAAGCGCTTCTGCAATTCGCGGTGGATCTCCTCGAAGTAGCTGCCGCGAAAGGCCGGCACGAACTCGCTGAAGCTGGCTTCGTCGACGATGTCCTCAAAGGGCTCCTCGACGTACCGCTCGTCGGTACGGGCCCAGCAGCGGCCCGACAGATCGTTGGCGCTGGGGCCGTCATCACCCGGTCGACGGGTCAGCGGCAGTGCGCGAAAACTCTCGCCGTGCCAGTCCTCGATCGCCAGCGCCTGTCCCAGGGCATCGCGCATGGCCGCGAGATCAAACCGCAGGTCAAGCCGCTCGATACCGGGGCCGGGGACAAAGCCGGCGACAGATTTGGAGTCCGGCTGTGTTGCCATCCAGTTGCGGACCGAAAGGACGTCGCGATCCTGGGCTGTTTGCACTGACATGACGAAGGAGTCCCGAGGCTGGTCGATCGATTGCAGCAACGTGGAGACCCTCGGCCCGGCCTTCAAGCACGACCTGGGACGCCGGGAAAAGAAACTGCGGATAATCTGTTATCCGATCTTCGCTTTGACGCAGGCTTGCGGGCGGTTACGCTGTTGGATCAACACACCATGAGACCAAAGCATGTCCGACGAAGTGAAGGTGAGCGACGCGGAAGCGCTGCGATTCCATGCCGAGGGCCGGCCCGGAAAGCTGGCGATCGCGCCGACCAAGCCGCTTGATACCGCGCGCGATCTATCGCTCGCCTATTCACCCGGTGTCGCCGCGCCCTGCCTGGAGATCTTTCGCGATCCCAACCTGGTGTTCGATTACACGTCGCGCGGCAATCTGGTCGCGATCGTCTCCAATGGTACGGCGGTGCTGGGCCTGGGCAACCTCGGGGCACTTGGCGCCAAGCCGGTGATGGAAGGCAAAGCAGTCCTGTTCAAACGCTTTGCCGATGTCGACGGCATCGATATCGAGATCGACAGCGAGGATGTCGACGAGATCGTCAACACCGTGCGGCTGATCAGCCCGACCTTTGGCGGGGTCAATCTGGAGGACATCAAGGCGCCGGAATGTTTCATCATCGAGCAGCGCCTGCGTGAACTGGTCGATATTCCGGTTTTCCATGATGACCAGCACGGCACGGCGATCATCTGCCTTGCCGGCGTGATCAACGCGCTCGAGATCGCGGGCAAGAAAATCCAGGACTGCAAGGTTGTGGTGAACGGTGCCGGCGCGGCAGGTATCGCCTGTCTGGAATTGATCAAGGCGCGTGGCCTGCCCCACGACAATGCCATTCTGTGTGACTCCAAGGGCGTCGTGTATCAGGGCCGCGAAGCGGGCATGAACCAGTGGAAGTCGGCCCATGCGGTCGACACACCGGCGCGCACGCTCGATGACGCCATGCAGGATTGCGATATCTTCCTTGGTGTTTCGGTCAAGGGCGCAGTGACCAGGGAAATGGTCGCAACGATGGCCGACAATCCGATCATCTTCGCCATGGCCAATCCGGACCCGGAGATCACGCCCGAAGAAGTCCGTGCCGTGCGTGACGACGCGATCACCGCGACCGGACGCTCGGATTATCCCAACCAGGTCAACAACGTCCTGGGGTTCCCCTATATCTTCCGTGGCGCTCTCGATGTTCGCGCAACGACAATTAACGACCCGATGAAGATTGCTGCGGCAGAGGCGATTGCAGCCCTGGCGCGCGAAGACGTGCCCGATGAAGTGGCATCGGCCTATACCAGCGGGTTCCTGCGTTTCGGCGCGGAATACATCATTCCCAAACCGTTTGATCCCCGCCTGATCAGCCGGGTGCCGCCGGCGGTCGCGAAGTCGGCCATGGATTCCGGTGTGGCGCGCCGCCCGATCATCGACATGGAAGGATATTGTGCCCAGCTTTCGGGTCGCCTGTCGCCTGTCGCCGGGCGTATGTATGAGGTCTTCGAGAATGCCCGGTCCGTGCAGGCCCGCGTCGTTTTTGCCGAAGGCGAAGAGGAGAAAACCATCCGTGCCGCTGCCCTGTGGCGCGATCAGGGTCTGGGCACCGCCATTCTGGTCGGTCGTGAAGACCGTATCCTTGAACGTATGGAATCGCTGGGCGTCAGTGCGGCCGGCCTGGAAATCGCGAACGCCAAGGAAGTCGGTGATCGCGACCGTTATGTGCAGGCGGTTTATTCCCGGATGCAGCGCAAGGGCGCCCTGCTGCGTGACTGCCAGCGCTGGATCAACCTCGATCGCAATGTCTTTGCCGCCGCCATGCTCGCGGCCGGTGACGCTGATGCCATGGTGACCGGTCTGACGCGCTCCTATGCCGGTGCCGTCAACAATGTACGGCGTGTTCTCGATGCCAAACCGGGCGAAATCGTCTGCGGCATGTCGATCCTGGTCTCTGGTCACCAGATGCTGTTTGTCGCCGACAGCACGATCAACGAAGACCCGACAGCCGAACAACTGGCCGATATTACGGTTCAGGCCGCTGCCAAGGTCCGCAGCTTCGGGCTGGAGCCCCGCGTCGCCCTGATGTCGTTTTCCAACTTCGGCAGCCGCGGCGCGGCACAAACCGCCAATCTGCGTGGCGCACTGGAAATCCTCAATGCCCGTGGCGTCGACTTCGAGGTCGATGGCGAGATGTCGCCCGATACCGCACTCGATGCCGAAGCGTTGGCCTATTTTCCGTTCGCCGGCATCAGCGGTCCGGCCAATGTCCTGATCATGCCCAATCTCCACACGGCCAACATCTCCTACAAGCTGGTCGAGGCGATGGACGGGGCCCATGTCATCGGCCCGATCCTCCTGGGTCTGGAGAAGCCGGTCCAGATCGTACGTCTGGGCGCAACGGTCAACGACCTCCTCAACATGGCGGCACTGGCTGCGGTCGACGTCCGGCCGTGACACAGGCGGCGATCTGATTCGCACCGTGCGTTCAGCCCGCTACGCGCTCGATGCCGGTTGACACGAGTTGACGCTATCTGGCTGTGCGCCATCCTGACGGGACAACGATCAGGAGCGACCAATGAGAACCGTTTCACTTCGCGATGGAACCGCCGTGCCACAGCTTGGCTTTGGCACATGGCGCATGGGCGAGGACGCCTCAAAGGCCGGGCGTGAGGTTGCCGCGGTGCAGGCTGCGCTCGATCTCGGCATGACCTTGATCGACACGGCAGAGATGTATGGCGAAGGCGGTGCCGAGGAGATTGTCGGGCGCGCCCTGCAGGGTCGTCGCGACGAAGCTTTCGTGGTTTCCAAGGTTTACCCCCACAATGCCTCTCGTCAGGGTGTGGTCGAGGCCTGCGAGCGCAGCCTCTCGCGGATGGCGACGGACCGCATCGATCTCCACCTGCTCCACTGGCCGGGCAGCCATCCCCTTGGTGAGACCATCGAAGGGTTCGAACAGCTCGAGGCCGAGGGCAAAATTCTGCGCTGGGGTGTTTCCAATTTCGATACCGCCGACATGGCCGAGCTGCGCTCGACCGGTGGCGGAGAGGCCTGCGCCACCAATCAGGTGCTCTACAATCTGGTCCGCCGCGGCGTGGAGTTCGACCTGCTGCCCTGGCAGCGCGAGCGCGGCGTGCCGACCATGGCCTATTCACCGCTCGAACAAGGGTGGAGCATGGCCGGTCCGGCGCTCGACAGGGTAGCGCAACGCCATGGCGCGACGGCCATGCAGATCGCTCTGGCGTGGGTCATGCGCTGTGATGATGTCATCGCCATTCCCAAGGCCTCCAGTCCTGATCACATCAAGGCCAACCGCGCGGTGGCCGATTTCACGCTGACCGCTGAAGACTTCGCTGAACTCGACCGCGCCTTTCCGCCGCCTGTATCCAAGCAGCCATTCGACATTCTCTAGCTCGCTCCGGCTTTTGTCGGTCCCCTGGGTTTGGCGCCAGTTCCTCCGTTCCGCGTCATCGCCCGGCTTGACCGGGCGATCCATCCCGGAGGCCTGCCGATTGTTGTGTCGGGATTTCGGGATGGATCGCCCCATCAAGTGGGGCCATGACGGTTGAAGTGGTGGCCACGCTCTTGGCTCCGGCGACAGATACGGGCTATGGATGAGCTGACGAAATGGAGCAGGCCATGGCGATCGACTTCACGACCTATGATGATGACAACATCTTCGCGAAAATCCTGCGTGGCGAATTGCCCAACACGACGGTCCATGAAGACGATCATGTGCTCGCCTTTCTCGACATTGTGCCGGCCGCTCCGGTTCATGTCCTGGTGATCCCCAAGGGTCGTTATATCGCCCAGGACGATTTTCACCGTGAAGCCAGCGATGCCGAGATCATCGCGTTCTGGCGCGCAGTGGCAAAGATCTGTGACGAGCTCGACGGCATCGAGGATGGCCACCGGCTGATCGCCAACCAGGGCGGTGATAGCGGTCAGGTTGTGCCGCACTTTCATCTTCATATTCTGGCGGGCAAGCCTCTCGGGCCTCTGATTGCCGCCTGAGCGTGGTCGTTGCAGCGCCCGAAGAGGCGACCGATCGCAGGCGTGAACTGATTGGCATCGCCTGCGTCCTGATCTCGGCGCTGGCGCTATCGCTCAAAGGTATTCTGGCAAAGTTCATCTTTGCCGAAGGTGTCGATGTCGCGACGCTGCTGGCCATCCGCTACACACTCACCCTGCCGATGTTGGTGGTTGTCGCACTCTGGCTGAAGGGCGGGGCAACCGCGCTCAGAATGCCGTGGCGCGATTTCGGGCTTGGCGCCGTGGGTGGCCTGATCGGTTATTACGTTGCAGGGCTGCTCGACTTCACCGCACTGGAAATGATCGATGTCTCGGTCGAGCGGGTGTTGCTCTTCAGCTTCCCGGTCTTTGTCCTGCTGCTTGATGGTTTGCGCCGCCGCCGTCCGCCACCGCGTCGCCAGATCCTTGCGCTGATCCTGGCAGAGGCCGGGATCATCATGGTGATGGGCGTGACCGACCCCGCTATCTTCTTTGCCAATCTGGAAGGCGGGCTGTTTGCTATCGCTTCTGCATTCGCCTTTGCGATTTATTTCATGATGAACCAGTCGCTTGGGCCCCGACTGGGCAGCGCCCGGATGGCGCTCGCCGCCGTGGCCGGCGCGACCCTTGGCATCGATCTGCATTTTGTCGCCTTTGCCTCGTTCGACAGCCTGGCGATGAGCGGGACTGCCTGGCTCCTGATCGTCGCGATGGCAATCTTCTGTTCGGTCGTGCCGTTCCTTCTGGTGACCGAAGGCATACGCCGGGTCGGTGCGGCGCGTTCGGCTCTGATCTCGACAGTTGGCCCGGTTGCAACCCTGGGCCTTGCCGCGCTGGTTCTGGACGAGGTTTTGACCTTTGAACAGTTGGCGGGCGCCGGGCTGGTGATCGGCAGCGTGATGGCGCTGGAAGGAAGGCTGCCACGCTGGCGGCGCAAGGCGTGATCGTGAATTGCCCGGCACCTTGCCGGCTGCAGAGTGGAGCCATCTGACCGGGAGAGAATGCGTGGTCAAATGGAGTGACTTGAGCGAGGCGTGACGTGCGTCGTTCGAGGGTTACGAGTTCGTTGCCTTCGACGACCGGCCCTGGGTGACGCCACCGCCACCCGGCGAACGCCGCGTCGCTGTGGTGTCGTCGGCCGGCATTCACAGGCCGGAGGACAAGCCCTTCGCCTGGAACGACCATGACTGGCGCAGCTTCCCGCGCGAGCAGCGAGATTTTTACCTGAGTCACGCCTCGACCAACTTCGATCGCAGCGGGTTCATGCAGGATCGCAATCTCTATCTGCCGTTCGACCGGCTCGATGAGTTGGTGGACCAGGGCGAGTTGGGATCGCTGGCGCCGACCGCCTACTCTTTCATGGGCGGGTCCGGCACCCCGGAACAGTTTCTTCCGCACGCCGACACAGTGGCTGAGGCCATGAAGGCCGAGGGTGTTAACACAGTGGTCCTGGCGCCGGTCTGACCCGCGTGTGCGCGCGCCGTGAGCGTGCTTGCAAACGTGTTTGAACGGAAAGGCCTGGCGACCACGCTTGTCGCCCTGGTGCATCGTCACGCCGAGGGCCAGAAGCCGCCGCGGGCGGTCTGGGTGCCCTATTGGTATGGTCGCACGTTTGGTGCGCCGAACAACGCCGCACTGCAGATGCGCGTACTACGTGCGGCACTCAATCTTCTGGAAAAGCCGTCCGGGCCAGTTCTGGAGAGCTTCGAGGAGGAGCCGCCCGCCACGGCTGATCCCGACAGCTGGTCGCCGTCATGGGATATCGATCCAGTCGATGAAACGATCTCGAATGCCGAGCTGGCAGAGAGGCTTAAGCGGGATCTCGCGACCCTGGCCCCGCTTCTCGAGGACGCCACCAGGGCCCATGGCTGGACGCTATTTGGTCTGGCCGGTCGATCATTCCAGGAGTTGGGGGAGATCTTCGCGTCCTATCTGTTGCATGGGCCCACCGACAACATTCCCAAACGAGAGAGAGCCTTTGCCATCAAACATGGCTCCCAGGACCTGACCGATGCCTTCTCACAGACAGCGGCACACCGGGATGGCGACGCGCCGTTTGCGATTCGACGCTGGTACTGGACCCAAAGCTCCTTCGGGCTCGTGATGCGGCGTATCGGCGAGGCCCTGCACAACGACCCGGATGCCAAAACGCGGATCGCCGCCGATGGGCTGTTCGTGCCGCGTGAGTGGAAGTTCTAGATTGGATCGGGCGCCGGTGACTGATCAAGAGAGCTGCCCGTGGCGCGGGTTGCCATCGGGATAGATGCCGCCGGCATCGGAATCGAAAACGATGCTGGCCAGCGTGCAGTTGCGTGGACGCATCATGGCAAACAGGGCGGTTTCCACGACATCACGGCTGGTGACTTTCCGGTCGTGGTTGCGGTCGGGGCTTGCATCCCACGCGGCATCGAGCGGTGTCATGGTGTCGAGATCGGGGGGATAAAGTGCCGTCACACGCACATTGGTCCCCGCAAAGTTCTGGCGCAGGGCTTCGCTCATGCCAGCCTGTCCGTGTTTGCCGACATGGAACGCGACCGAGGTGCCATCGAGTGGCACATTGGGCAAGCCCGAGGTCGACACGATATTGACGATGTCCCCGGCCGGGGCGGCGATCAGCGCTGGCGCCAGCGCCTTTGTCACCAGCAGCGTACCGGTGACATGGGCGTTGATCACCGCGGCAATCTCGGCATCGTCGTGTTCGTCTAGGCTACCTGTTTGCCAGGTCGCCGCATTGTTGATGAGGCCGTCGACCCCATGGGGTCGGGCGGCGAGATCACGAGCGCATTGCGCGGCAAGCAAGGGATCGGCCAGATCAAGCACTCGTATCTCGGAGCGCTGGCCCATTCGGCTCGCTATCGCGTCACGTGTGGATTCAAGCGGGCCGGTCGAACGGCCGGTCAGAATGACCTAGGCCATCGCATCGGCAAGGACCATGGCAAAGGCTGCGCCCAGTCCTCGACCTGCACCGGTGATGACAAAGCAGCGTCCCTTGAACTCGGGTTTCGCATCCATTGTCAGCCTCCTCGTATCTAAGGCACCAAAGCTGTTATTGAAGCGAAGGCTTTAGATATTGCAAGCACGCAATCAGACCCGTTGGTCTCATTCGATCACACCTAGTTCGCGCAGGTGTTCATCGAGCCAGGCGTTCTGGTAGCCAAGGGCATAGGCCATCATGAAGTCGTCCATCGCGGCGTTCGGGTCGTCGACACCGTTATGGGCCCAGCCGCGGCCGAAGAAAGCATCTGCCACGTCGGGCTCACGAGCGAGGACATCGTCGAAATCGATGAGGGCAAGGTCGAACAGACTTTGATCGAGATAAAGGAAGCCGCGCTCGATCATCGGTTCGACCCAGAGGGGATCGAGTTCCAGTGCGCGGTTGAAATCGTCGAGTGCGCCCGACATGTCACCGTCGACCGCCCGGGTCCGGCCGCGTTCGAAATAGACCAGGGGGTCGGCGCCCAGATAGGCGAGCACGGTGTCGTAATCGATGATCGCACCGGTCATGTCGCCGGCCAGACGCCGGGCATGGGCACGGCTGACCAACAGCAGGACCTCGGTGGGGGCGAGCGCGATGGCGTGGTCGTAGCTGGCGATTGCTTCGTTGATCAGACCCATGGCGAGCTGCGCCTCGGCGAGATTGCCATAGGCATCGACTGCTGCGGGCTCCTCGCGAATGACGGCCGAGAAGTCGTTGGCCGCATCGGCCGGGCGCCCAAGGGCCATGAAGGTGATGCCGCGGTTGTAAAGCGCATCGGTATAGGTTGGCGACAAGGCAATCGCACGGTTGAAGTCATCCAGCGCGGTTTGCGGATCATCCAGGATCTGGAAAATGACGCCACGGTTCTGCAGCATCACGGCATGGCGTTCGGGTGGCAGTTCGCCGGAATCGATGATGCGGTTCAACAGGGTAAGCGAGGTTTCAAAGTCACCGGCCTCGGCCGCGGTCGCCGCGGCTTCGACATCGCTTTCGACATCGGCCTGAAGCGGCAACGCCATAGCAAGCGTCAAGGTGAGGGCAAGAAGGCTGGTCAATCTCATGATGAACCCGTTGTGGCGGCTTTGTTTTGACCGTGCAAGCTGTGTCTGCTCCGTTCCTGGGTCACGATTTCGCAGTCAGTTTCACACTTGAACGTGGCTGCTCGAAGGCAATCGGAATAAATTGGCGGGAATTGGTATGAAATTGGGCTAAAAAGGTTTGTAACCCCATGGACAGCCGCGCGGGGCTGGTCTAAACCGCCACAGGCGTTGCAGGCTCTTGTCGGGGCCCGCGCCAGGGAGTGTCCGCTCCACCATTGCTCGCGCCGGGAGTGTTCCCATGCCGTTTGGATTGCTTAAATTCGGCCTCAACAAGGGCCATCCCGTACCACGGGCCCTGCCTGCCGAAAGTGACCTCAAGGACTCCTACGACATTGTCATTGTCGGCGGCGGTGGCCATGGGCTGGCGACCGCCTATTACCTTGCGGTCGATCACGGCATCACCAATGTCGCGGTGCTCGACAAGGGTTACATCGGCGGCGGCAACACCGGGCGCAACACGGCGATCATCCGCTCCAATTATCTCACGCCCGAAGGCGTGAAGTTCTATGACGAATCGGTGACCCTCTATAAGGACCTCGCCAACGATTTCGACATGAACATCATGTATTCTGAGCGTGGCCACTACACGCTGGCGCATACCGACAGCGCGATCCGCACGATGCGCTGGCGCGCCGAGGTCAACAAACATTTCGGCATCGAGTCCGAGCTGGTGCTGCGTGACGAGCTGATGAGGATGGTGCCACAGCTCAACTATTCCGATGAGGTGCGTTACCCGATCATGGGTGCGCTCTACCATGCCCCCGGTGCGATCGCGCGCCATGACGCCGTGGCCTGGGGTTATGCCGCCGGTGCCGCGATGCGCAGTGTGCATATTCATCAAAATACCGAGGTGCATGGTTTCGAGATCACCAAGGCCAATGGCAGCGGGCAACGTGTGACCGGGGTCAAGACCAACCGAGGTACGATCAAGGCCGGCAAGGTTATCCAGTGCGTGGCCGGCATGTCGGGTGTCGTTTCCGACATGGCGGGCTTCAAACTGCCGCTCAAGACGATCCCGTTGCAGGCCTGTGTCAGCCAGCCGCAAAAACCTTTCCTCGATGCAATCGTCGTGTCGGGCAGCCTGCATGTCTATGTCAGCCAGTCCTCGCGTGGCGAGCTGGTCATGGGCGGCTCGACCGATCCCTACGGGGTCTACATGACGCGCTCGTCCCTCGACTTCAAAGAGGGCCTGATGATGCACATGCTGGAACTGCTGCCCTTTATCGGCGAGGTCAAACTGCTGCGCCAGTGGGCCGGCATGACCGACATGACGCCGGACTTTGCGCCGATCATGGGTGAGACGCCGATCGACAACTATTATGTCGATGCCGGCTGGGGCACCTGGGGTTTCAAGGCGACGCCGGTCTGCGGCAAACGGAATGCCGAAATGCTGGCGACGGGCAAGGTGCCCGACACCATCGCGCCCTTCGCGTTGCAGCGTTTTCACGATTTCAAGCTGGTCGGCGAAAAGGGTGCCGCCAGTGTTGGCCACTAGGGAGGCGGCACGATGAAGATCATGCCCTGTCCGCTGAACGGACCGCGTAATATCTCCGAATTCACCTATGGCGGTGAGGTTCTGGATCTGCCGGCGCCCGATTGCGACAACGCAACCTGGATCGACTACGTCTATCTGGAGAACAACACCGCAGGCGTTGTGCGCGAGTGGTGGTACCACACGGCGACCGCCTACTGGTTCATTGCAGAACGCGACACCAGAACCGACGAGATCTTCAAGACCTATCCGGCCAACGAGGTCTTCAAGGATCGTGTCGAGTTTACCGCGCCGCAGACCACCTCAGAGCCCAAGGAGTAGGCCGCCATGTCGCGCAACCGCCTGGATGCCCCGCACGGCCTGCTGATCGACCGCTCCAAGCCGGTCAACTTCACCTTTGACGGCAAGGCCCGAACCGGCTTCGCCGGTGACACGATCACCAGCGCGCTCTGGGCCGAAGACGTCAAGATCATCTCGCGTTCGTTCAAGTATCACCGTCCGCGCGCCACGGTTTCGGCCGCCGGCCATGACGCCAATGCGCTGGTCCAGATCGGTGACGAGCCCAGCGTTTCGGCCGACACACGCCTGATCGAAGAAGGCATGACGGTCGAAGCCCAGAATGTCTTTGGCAGCCTGGAGCACGACCGTGCCCAGATGCTCGACAAGTTCGGCAAGTTCATGCCCGTCGGCTTCTACTACAAGGCCTTCTTTCGGCCCAAGGGCGCCTGGAAGCTGTGGGAGCCCATCATTCGCCGCATGGCCGGCCTGGGCAAGGTCAACACCGATGCCCATCACGGCTATTTCGACAAACAGTATCTGTGGGCCGATGTCTGTGTTGTCGGCGGCGGCCCCGCCGGCATGGCAGCGGCGCTCGAGGCGGCTGATGCAAGCGACGACATCGAGGTCGTGCTGGTCGAAGAAAACCCGCAGCTCGGCGGTGCGCTTACCTATGCCCGCTTCGATGCCGCGGGGCAGCGTGCGGCCGCCGAAAACGACAGTCTGGTCAAGGCGGTCGAGGCCAAGGATAACATCCGGGTCCTGACCGGTGCCTATTGCAACGGCTGGTTCACTGATCACTTCCTGCCCGTCATCCAGGGCAACCGCATGTTCAAGCTGCGCGCCAAGGCGGTGGTCGTGGCGACCGGCAGCTACGAGCAGCCGATGGTCTTTCGCAACAACGACCTGCCCGGTGTGATGTACAGTTCTGCCGCGCAGCGTCTGGTCAACCGTTATGGCGTGAAGCCGGGCAACCGCGCCGTCATTGCCACGGCCAATGCCGAAGGTTACGCAACCGCGCTTGATCTGATTGCAGCGGGTGTCGATGTCGCCTGCATCGCCGACCTCAACAGTGAACGGCCGCGCCATGAGCTGGCTGATGCGGTGGCCGATCACGGTATCCCGATTTCGCTTGGCGCAACTGTCCATGAAGCGCTCGCCAAACCCCATCTCAACGGGGTCGAGGGCGCGAGGGTCTCCAAGATCATGGGCCAGGGCCAGGTCGCCGAGCGTTATGACACCTTCGATTGCGACACGATCATCTCCGCGATCGGCTGGCAGCCGACAGCAAACCTGATCTGGCATGCCGGCGGCAAGACGCCCTACAACGATGCGACCTCGATGTTCGAGATCGGCGAACTGCCCGAGGGCATGTTTGCGGCCGGGTCGGTCGCGGGCTGTTTCCTGATCGACACCGTGATCGAGCAGGGCCGCGAAGCCGGCTGGTCTGCTGCCAAAGACGCAGGCTTCACGAAAGGTGCGATCCCCACGGTCCGCAACGATAAGGGCGAAACCGGGCAGAACCATGCCTGGCCGATGTTCGAACATAGCAAGGGCAAGGATTTCGTCGATTTCGACGAGGACATCCAGCTCCACGACCTGACCAATGCGGTCAACGAGGGTTACGCCCATATCGAGCTAATGAAGCGGTTCTCGACCTGCGGCATGGGGCCCAGCCAGGGCCGCCATTCCTGGCTCAACGCGATCCGCCTGAACGCAAGGGCGAACGGCCTCAGCATCAATGATGCCGGCATGACGACCCAGCGCCCACCCTATACCGGTGAGAAGATCGGTGTGCTGGCGGGGCGCAGCTTCGAGCCCAAGCGTCTGACCTCGATGCATCACCGCCATGTCGAAGCCGGCGGCGGCATGATGCAGGCGGGATTGTGGTATCGCCCCGAGCACTACGGCTCCGGCAGCGATCGCATGGCTGCGATTCACGCCGAAGCCAGGAACGTGCGCGAGAATGTCGCCATGATCGATGTCTCGACCCTGGGTGGCCTCGAGATCCGCGGCCCCGATGCGGCCGAGATGATGGAGCGCATGTACACCTGGGCCTACAAGAAGCAGAAGATCGGGCGTGCGCGTTACACCCTGATGACCGACATGACCGGTGTCATCACCGATGACGGTGTCGCCTGCCGTTTCCACGATGACCACTTCTATGTCACCGCGACGACCTCGGGTGTCGATGGTGTCTACAAGGAGATGCTGTTCTGGAATGCGCAGTGGCGCCTGAAGGTCGATGTCACCAACGTCACCGGCGCCTTCAGCGGCGTCAACATTGCCGGGCCGAAGTCACGCGAGGTCCTGGCCAAGCTGACCGATGAGGACATCTCCGCCGACGGGTTCCCCTATATGGGCGTTCGCATGGCGACCGTGGCCGGTATTCCCTGCCGCCTGCTGCGCGTCGGTTTTGTTGGCGAACTCGGGTTCGAGATCCATTGCCCCGCCCATTCGGGCGAAGCGCTGTGGGACGCGATCATGGAAGCCGGCGCCGAACACGCCATCAAGCCGTTCGGAGTCGAATGCCAGCGCCTGCTGCGTCTCGAGAAGGGCCACATCATTGTCAGCCAGGATACCGACGGCCTGACCAACCCGATGGAAGCCGATATGGACTGGGTGCTGGCCAAAAAACGCCCGTTCTTCATCGGCAAACGTTCGATCGACATCCAGCGCGACATGCTCGAGCGCAAGCTGGTCGGCTTTGAGCTCCAAGGCGGCAAGGAAACGACCATACCGAAAGAATGTCATCTGGTGATCAGGGATGGCGATATTGCCGGGCGCATCACGTCATGCAGCTATTCGCCGACCCTCGACAAGGTCATCGGTCTTGCCTACGTCGAGACCGACCAGGCCGAGGCCGGGACCAGCTTCG
>JABIUG010000290.1 GCA_018700655.1 Rhodospirillaceae bacterium
ATTTCACTCATCATGATGCGCTCCTATGGAGAGCATCGTCCGGCAGAAGAAGTCGGCCACCGCATCTGCATCAATCTTGCCGAACCACCCATTGCCCTGCTGTTCCTCAACAACAGCCTGCATGCCGTGCACCATTCGGCACCCGGCGTTGCCTGGTACGAACTGCCGCGACTTTTCCGTGAAAACCGGGAGACCTTCCTGGAACGCACTGGCGGTTTTGTCTGGCACGGATATCGCGATGTTCTCCGTCACCATTTTCTGACGCCCAAAGACGAGCCGGTGCATCCCTATTTCGATGAAGTCCTCTATCGGGATTCTCGCGCCTGACCAACGGCGTCGACTGCAGATGGCCGTGGCGATAGCGCAGAAACAGGGCTAACGTTCCGCGTCCTTTCCTGACGTATTGCAGCATTCATGAAACAGAACGAAGAACCACAAGCTCTGGGTGTGTCCCTGGCGATCCCGACCCTGTTCGTGCTGCTGTGGAGCTCGGGCTTCGTCGCCGCCAAGATCGGACTTGGCGAGATCGAGCCGCTTACCTTTCTGACCCTGCGGTTCGGGCTGGTCACCTTCCTGATGCTGGGTGTTGCCCTTGTCATGGGTGCACCCTGGCCAAAGACCTGGGGCGAGGTGGGGCATCTCGCTATCCTTGGCCTCATGATGCAGGCGATCTATTTTGGTGGCGCCTGGATATCCATGTCCATGGGGGTTGGGGCAGGCACATCAGCCCTTATCGTTTCCATGCAGCCGGTTTTGACCGCGATTGTTGCCGGCCGGTTGCTGGGCGAGGTTGTCGGCAAGCGACAGTGGCTGGGCCTGATCATCGGCTTTCTCGGCGTGGTGCTGGTGGTCTGGCAGAAAATCTCACTGGGACTTGGAACACCCGTCGGCATCCTGTGGTCGTTCATCTCGTTGCTGGGAATCACGGCAGGCACGCTCTACCAAAAGCGCTTCTGCCCAACCATGGACCCGCGCACCGGCGGGCTGGTGCAGTTCATGGTGGCAACGGCCGTTCTGCTGCCCCTGGCTCTCTTGCTTGAAGACGGTACGATCACCTGGAGCGTGGAATTCGTGTGTGCACTGTTCTACGTCGCCGTCTTCCTCTCGCTTATCTCGATCACCTTGCTCACGGTCATGATCAAACGCGGTCAGGCGTCTCGCATGACAAGCCTGTTTTTTCTCGTTCCTCCACTCACAGCCGTATTGGCGTGGCTGGTCCTGGATGAAGAGATGAACGGCCTTGCCATTGTCGGTCTTGCCTGTGCTGCCGTGGGGGTTGCGCTGGTGGTCGTACCTTCACGCAAGCCCCGTCCGGTGACATGAAAGCGCTGATCGCGGCCTTCACCTGGTCGCGGCTCGGCTGGGCTCTGCTGACCCTTGCTCTGGGCACGATCGGGGCGTTTGTCTTCTCAGCCATTGGTGTTCCCGCTGCCTTTCTGAGCGGCCCCATGGTCGCCGTTGCGTTTTGCGCGGTTCTGCGCGTCCCGGTCGATCTCCCCATGCCGGTTCGTGATGTCGCCTTTGTCGTGCTTGGCGCGATCCTGGGTACAACGATGGATCAGGAAACGCTTGCCTCACTCCATGAATGGCCCATCTCCATCGCCGGTCTGCTGATCGGCCTTGTTGCACTGATGATTGTGGTGCCGCGTTACCTCACGCGGGTTCACAAGATCGACGACCGCACGGCAAAGCTGTGTGCCATTCCCGGCGCTCTGGGGGTCGTGGTGGTGCTGGCGACCCAGCTTGATGTTGATGCGCGGCGTGTTGCCATCCTCCAGACCCTGCGTCTTGCCGTCCTGCTGACCTTGATCCCGGCCACGGTCGCTCTGGCGTTTCACATGGAGGCAGCGCATATCGTCCATGACGGGCCGGAGATGGCCTGGCCCACGGCCGGGCTGGTGCTGGTTGTGTGTTTCCTGGTCGTGAAACCTGCCGCTCTGCTGCGCTTTCCTGCACCAACCTTCCTTGCGCCGATGTTTCTGACCGGAGCGCTCTCCATGTCGGGGGTGATCCAGGGGCAGATGCCGCTGGCGCTTCTGTGGCCTGCGCTCATCGTCAGTGGTGCGGTCGTGGGGGCGC